>NZ_JBFAOU010000001.1:0-139883 GCF_040675365.1 Catellatospora sp. NPDC049609
CCGGGCCGGTGCCACGGGATCGCCCCGGGCACCCGGCCCGGCCGGCGGCGTGCCGGACGGCGGTCTCGGCGGACCACGCTCGGTAGGGTTTCACCATGACGGTGCCACGGGAGCAGCAGCGGGTGTTCGGCGAGGTCGCCGAGGCCTACGACGACGTCCGGCCGGGCTACCCGGCCGAGATCCTGGACCTGATCACCGCGTACGCGGTCCGGCCGCCGGGGTCCGTCGTGGAGTCCGGCGCGGGCACGGGCAAGGGCACCGCGCTGCTGCGTACCCTCGGCACACCGCTGACCTGCGTCGAACCCGATCCGGCGATGGCCGCGCTGCTGGCCCGCCGATACGACGGCGACGACCTGGTGACGGTCGCGGTCAGCCGGTTCGAGGACTGGACCCCGCCGGCGGGCGGCGTCGACCTGCTGGCCAGCGCGCAGGCCTGGCACTGGGTGGACCACACCCGGCGCACCCGGCTGGCGGCCGAGGCACTGGCCCCGGGCGGTGTGCTCGCGGTCTTCGGGCACGACTTCGGGTTCGCCGACGACGAGCTGCGCGTGGCGATGGACGCGGTCTACCACGAGCTCGCGCCGGAGATCGCGGACCAGCCGGGACGGCCGGTCAACACCCGCCATCCGGGCGCGTTCCACCCCGAGGAGCTGCGCGGTTCGCCGTGGTTCACCGATGTCGAGGAGCAGCGGGTGGTGACGGTGGTGCCGTACGACACCGGGCGCTACCTGACCCTGCTGTCCACGTTCTCGCCGCACCGGATGCTGCCGGAGCAGCAGCGGTCCCGCCTGCACGGGGCGCTGGCCGACCTCATCGACGAGCGCGGCGGGGTCGTGGCGCAGAAGCTGACGACGGCACTGTGGCTGGCGCGCCGGCTCGACTAGCGGCCGCGCACGGGTCCGCTACTCGATGCGGTCGACCACCGGGTCGGGGCGCTCGCCGAGGAACTCGATCCAGACCTGTTTGGCGCACGGGTAGTGCAGCGCCGCCTCGGCCAGTTCGAGGAATCCGGTCAGGGTGGCGACGAACCGCCGGGTCAGCTCCTCGTCGGCGAGGCCGCCGCTCGCGTCAAACGACTGATGGGCCTGGGCCAGCGAGAACATCTCCGGGTACACCCGGGCGCCCAGGTGCTCCAGCGGCACGCGCAGCGCCCACAGCCCCCGGTTGCCGCCGACCATGGACGGCGACGCCGACAGCAGCAGCACGTGACGGCCGGAGAAGGGCTGCGGCCGCAGCCGCGACGCCCAGTCGATCAGGTTCTTCAGGCCCGCCGGGACCGACGCGTTGTACTCCGGCGACGCGATGATCATCGCGTCCGTGTCGGTCAGCACCTCGCCGAACGCTCGGGCGGTCGGCGGCACGCCGGCGGTCGTCTCGATGTCGCCGTCGTAGAGCGGCAGCGGCCAGTCGCCCACCTGGGCGTGGCGCACCTGCGCGCCGAGCCGGGCCGCCTCCTGCGCCGCCAGCGTGGCCAGCGCGCGGTTCAACGAGTCCGTGCGCAACGAACCGCCGAGGGTCAGCACCCGGACGGGGCGGTGGGCGTGTGGCTCCATCCCCTCACTGAAGCATCCGGCGCGGCGACCCACAGGCGGTTACCCGAAACCTCCTGCCGGTCTGGCCGGGTCAGCGGCGCCGCGGTGCGCGAGCCACGGCCAGCCGCTCGGCGAGCAGCGTTTCGAGCTCCTCGATCGAACGCCGCTCCAGCAGCATGTCCCAGTGCGTACGCCGCGCCTTGGCGTGATCATCATCGTTGTCGGCGCCGCCGACGAGCCGGGCCACGCTCCCGTCGAACTTGCAGTCCCAGGTCCTGGGGGGCTCGACGTCCATGGCGAAGTGCACCTGGAAGCGGTGCTCGTTGGCGCAGCGGAACTCGCAGGTCTGCCGCGGGGCGAGCTCGCTCTCCCGGACGGGCATGGAACTGGCGGACATCAGCCGGTTTCCTCGTAACATGCGATCGGCCATACGGGGCTCCTCAAGGTTGGATCGGTGTCGGGCGATGCGACGACGCGAACAACCGCGAGCTCCTCGTAGCCCCTGGGTGTCCTCCAGCAGTTCCAGCTTCGGCGTGGCCGTTCCGCCAGCCTACGCCCGAAATCCCGGAATGCGGCCTCCGTGCTGATCACGTTTGCGAGACCCTGAGGTGGCGGACCCTTCCGCGCCGGCCGACGGCGCGACCGGAAGGCGTGGCTGCGCGCACCGGCCGGATCGGCCGGGGAGGAGGGGACCATGCCGCGCGAGCTCGTCGTCGTGGGCGCGCCGACCAGTGCCGGCAGCTACGCGCCCGGCCAGGAGGCGGCGCCCCGCGTGCTGCGCGAGCTCGGCCTGATCGACCAGCTGCGGGCGGCGGGCCGTCGGGTCCGCGACGCCGGGGACGGGCCGGTGCAGGTCTGGTCGCCGGACCGCCACCACCCGCACGTGCAGAACCTCGCCGCGGTGACGCGGGCGGTCGCCGCGGTCGCCGAGCAGGTCGCGGCGGCCCTGGAAGCCGACGCGGACGTGCTGGTCCTGGGCGGCAACTGCACGGTGGCGCTGGGCGTGATGAGCGCGCTGACCGCCCACGACCCGGACGCCGGGCTGCTGTACGTCGACCGGCACTTCGATCTCAACACCCCGCAGAGCACCACCGACGGTGCCCTCGACTGGATGGGCCTCGCCCACGCGTTGGACCTGCCGGACGCCGCCGAGCCGCTCGTCTCGGCGCTGGGGCACCGACCGCTGCTCACCCCGGCGCAGCTGTTCTACCTCGGCGTCGAGTACGCCGCCGCCACCCCGTGGGAGCGGGAACAGGCCGAACACCTGGGCCTGCGGTGGTCGTCGAGCGCCGCGCTGGCCGCGGAGCCGGCGGCCCAGGCGACCCGCGCCCTGGCCGCGCTGCCGCCCGGCGACCTGGCGGTGCACCTCGACGTCGACGTCCTGGATTTCACCGACGCGCCTCTGGCCGAGAGCACCGACGGCCGCAACACCGGCCCCTCGCTCGACAGCCTCCGGGCGGCGCTGCGCATCGCGTGTCGCGACCCGCGGTTCCGGGTGCTCTCGATCGGGGAGCTGAACCCGGCCCGCGCCGCGGGACACCCCGAGACGCTCACCCGGTTCGTCGCCTGCCTGCGCAACGCCCTCCGGCCGCCGCCTAGGGCACCGTGGTCAGCAGGGTGCGCAGCTCCGGCATGAGGAGCGCAATGTCGACCGGCCGGGTCGTGTCCACGGTCAGCACCGGCCCGCCGAGGTCGAGCGGGCCGCGGTAGGAGGCGCGGATCGTCGTGACGCGGTCGGCGAACTCCTCGTCGGTCAGGGCGGGGTCGAGATGCCCGGGATGGCGCCGACGCCGGCGGAACCGGTCCGCGGCGGTCTCCGCCGGGCACCGGCAGTGGACCTCGACGAGGGGTCCGAGACCCGGCAGGTGCCGAGCAGCCCAGTCGCGGTGCCACCAGTTGACCAGGACCGCCCCGAACGCCTCGCGCGCCGTGCTCAGCAGGATCTCGTCGGCGGCCCGGCTGAGCCGGCTGCGCCACGTGTGATCGCCCACGCCGAGGGAGTCGAACAGTGCCTCCAGGATCAGATCCTTGTCGATGAACGGAAGGTGTGTCCGCTCGGCCAGCTGCCGCCCGAGCGTAGTCTTTCCGCTGCCGGGCAGGCCCGACACGATGATGAACACGATGCCATCCTCGGCGGGCGGATGATCATCCGTCAACCACGGGCGACCGCCCGGCAGCCCGGGACGCGCGTGCCCCGCGCGCCTGTCCGCTGACGCCTACGATCGGGCGATGTCCTCCGAGCCACGGTCGCCGATGCCGCGACGCGACGCCTTGCACGTCCTGTTCTTCGGCGCTCCGGGTGCACCGGCGGCGCCGGTCCGGGTCTGGCCGCTGCTCGCGGCGACCGCCGCCGGGCTGGCCGTCCTCGCCTCCATGCACGGCATCTCCGGACTGCTGGGGGAGGGCCGCTGGCGGTGGGGGTTCAACGGTGCGGTGGTCGGCATCGGACTGGTGGTGCTGCTGCCGGTGCTGATCCGCCCCATCCGGCACCGCGGTCCGGCACTTCTGCTGGGCCTGGGTGTCGGCGTGCTGTTCTCGGTGGCGGCACAGGCCCTGCTCGGCACGCCGTCCGCCATCGCCGTGGCGCCGGCGCTGCTGGCCGGGGTGGCTTCGTTCGCGGGCGCCACCCACCTGCGGCACGGCTTCTTCCCGGGTGGTCGCGAATAGGCGAGCCGGCCGACGGTCAGTCGGGGAGCCGGCCGAGCGCGCCGGGGTTGCGGTTGGTCCAGTCGAGCAGCGGCCGTAGGGCGTCGAGCAGCTCCATGCCACGCGCGGAGGGCGCGTACAGGATCTGCACGGGCGTGCTGGGGATGACCTGGCGTTCCAGCAGGCCGACCTGCTCGAGCTCGCGAAGGCGCTGGGTGAGCACGCGGTCGGAGATGCCGCGGACGAAAGCACGGTACTGCCCGAAGCGGCGGGCGCCGTGCTGCCCGGCCAGCAGCACCATGCCGACCCAGCGGCGGCCGAGCAGTTCGAGCACCGGCTGGAACGAGCGGCACGCGGCGTCGCTGGGCTGGGTGTGCAGGTCGGTGGCGGTCTGCGCGGGAGTCACTTACCCATAGTAAGTAACTAACCAGGGTTTTGCCCAGCGCGGCCGGTGACGACAGGCTGGGGCGGTGAGACAACAACGATCAACGGACAATCCGCTGCTGGCGGAGCTGCGCTGGATCCACGACATGCTGCGCCGCGACCTGGCGACGGTGCGGCGGATCGCCGACGAGGCCGCCACCGGCGCTTCCGCCGCCCGGCTCCAGGAGGGCGTGCGGCGGCTGCAGAGCAACGGCCCGCTGTTCCAGCTCAAGGCCAACTGCCTGAGCTACTGCCAGGTCGTCCACCACCATCACCACCTGGAGAGCGCGCTGCTGTTCCCCGCCGTACGCCGCTCCGCGCCGCACCTGAAGGAGACGGTGGACCGGCTGGAGGCCGACCACCGGCTGGTGTCGGAGCTGCTCGACCAGGTCGAGGGGGCGGCTCGCGCCCTGGGTGGGGACGACGCGGCGGTGCGCGGCAAGCTGGTGGAGGCGCTGCGCACGCTGTCCGAGCACCTGCTGGCGCACCTGAAGTTCGAGGAGGAGTCGCTGGCGCCCGTGCTGGCGACCTGGCGGAGGTGGCCGTTCCATGGCTGAGCAGCTCCGGTTCGGCGTCGCGGTTACCCCCGACGCCGGTGACCCGGCCGCGATGACCGCGCTGGCCCAGGCCGCCGACGCGGCCGGACTCGACCTGGTCGCGGTACAGGACCATCCCTACCAGCCGGGCCACCTCGACACCTGGACGGCGCTGACCCATCTCGGCGCCCGCACCGAGCGGATCGGGCTGCTCACCGACGTGGCCGACCTGGCGCTGCGCCCGGCGCCGATGCTGGCCAAGGCCGCGGCGTCGCTGGACGTGCTGACCGGCGGCCGGGTCGAGCTCGGCGTCGGCTCCGGCGGGTTCCCGGACGCGGTCGCCGGCATGGGCGGCAACGCGGTGCGCGGCGGGCAGGCCGTGGAGTTCACGGCCGAGGCGCTGCCGCTGCTGCGTGCCGCCCTCGACGCCGAGTCCCCGATCGGCATGGACGGCCGCCACCACCGCGTCGCCGGATACCAGCCGGGGCCGGTCCCGCCGCACCGGATCCCGGTGTGGCTGGGCGCGCAGGGCCCGCGCATGCTCGGCCTGCTCGGTGAGCTCGCCGACGGCTGGATCTGCCCCCTGAACATCTACGTCCCACCGGCCGAGGTGCCCGCCAAGCAGGCCGTCATCGACCGCGCCGCGCTGGCGTCGGGTCGCCGGACCTCCGACGTACGCCGCCTCTACAACGTGCTCGGCATGATCGGCGACGGGTACCGGGGCAAGGGCTTGTTCGGTTCGGCCGAGGTGTGGGCGCAGACCCTCGCCGAGTGGGCGCGTGAGCTGCGCTTCGACACGTTCGTGTACTGGCCCGCCGGGTCGCAGCTGGACCAGCTGCGGCTGTTCGCGGACGAGGTCGTGCCGAGGGTGCGTGAGCTTCTCCGGTCCTGATCGGATCGGCGTCCGGCATCGAGCGAACCGGTCCGTTGTGGACCGGATCACTCGATGCGGGTCGGCCCACCGACGCGATCGGCCCGGATGCACGGTGGAAAAAGACCACCTGAACCGGCGCTGCCGCGCCCCTGCCCGCACATGGTTGCATTCGCACAGACCTATGGGGCGGGAGTCGTGCATGCGTACGTCGGTGAGGCAGCTCTGCGCGGTGCTGGTGGGTGTGCTGGTCGCGGTCGGGATCCCCGCCACCGCCGAGGCCGCGGACATCACGTACACCGCGTACACGTGGGGCGGCAACAGCCTGGGCCAGCTCGGCAACGGCACCACCACCTCCCGGCTGACGCCCGGCCCGGTCACCGCGGTGACCGACCTCGTGCAGATCGCCGGCGGCCGTGACCACGTCGTCGCGCTGGACGGGTCCGGCCGGGTGTGGACGTGGGGCGGCAACGCGTTCGGCCAGCTCGGGCTCGGCAACCTCACCAACCGGTCCACCCCGACGATCGTGCCCGGCCTGCCGGCCATCGTCGAGGTCGCCTCCGGCCACGACCACTCGCTGGCCCGCACCGCCGCCGGCACCGTCTACACCTGGGGCATGAACACGACCGGCCAGCTCGGCGACGGCTCCACCACCAACCGCACGTCACCGGTCCTGGTGTCCGGCCTGACCGACGCGGTCCGGATCGCCGCCGGGCGGGACATGAGCTACGCGATCCGCGCCAACGGCTGGGCCTCGGCGTGGGGACTCAACGACACCGGCGCGCTGGGCGACGGCACCACCACCAACCGCAGCACCCCGGTGCGCGTAGGCACGCTCACCGGCGTCGAGGCCATCGCGGGCGGCCGCAACCACGGCCTGGCCAAGCTGTCGAACGGGTCCCTGTGGGCCTGGGGCTGGAACGAGTACGGCCAGGTCGGCGACGGCACGCTGACCGACCGCACCTCGCCGGTGCAGATCATCGCGTCGGGCGTCACCGAGGTCATCGGCGGCGCCCACCACTCATACGCGCTGCGCTCCGACGGGCAGGTGCTGTCCTGGGGCCGCAACTACCGCTCGGAGCTGGGCGACGGCACCACCACCAACCGCACCCGGCCCGTCTCCGTCATCGGGGTGACCTCGGCCGTGTCCATCGCGTCCGGCCGCGACCACGGCCTCGCCGCGATGGCCGACGGCACCGTCATGAGCTGGGGCTACAACGCCAACGGCCAGCTCGGCGACGGCACCACCACCAGCCGCACCCGCGCCGTCACCGTGACCGGCCTGACCGGTGTCACCGTCGCGGGCGGCGGCGGCCAGGCGTACTCCACGGTCCTGGTCCCCAACGGCCCGCCCCCGCCGGACCAGGCGCCGACCGCCGCGTTCACGTTATCGTGCAACGCCCTGGCCTGCACGTTCAACGGCAGCACCTCGTCCGACCCGGACGGCGTGGTCACCGCGTACGCCTGGACGTTCGGTGACGGCGCGACCGGCACCGGCGCGAACCCGGCCCACGGCTACGGCGCGGCGGGCAGCTACCCGGTGACGCTGACCGTGACCGACGACGACGGCCTGACCGGCGCCCTGACCCGCACCGTCACCGTCACGGACACCCCGCCGCCGGTCGGCGACGTCACGTTCCGGGCCGCGGCGGGCACCGACGCCAACACCATGACGCCGTCGGTCACGGTGCCCGGCAGCGTGCAGGCGGGCGACACGCTCGTGCTGTTCCTGGCCGGCAACCGCGCCGCGACCACCACCACGCCCGCCGGCTGGACGCTGCTCGGCACCCGCAGTGACGGCACCGACCTGCGCTCGTGGGTGTTCACCCGGACCGCAGCCGCCGGCACCGCCGGGTCGACGGTGAGCACCACCCTCGACGCCTTCACCAAGGCGAGCCTGGTGGTGGTGGCGTACTCGGGCGCCGGGCCGGTCACGGTCACCGGCTCGCTGGAGGACACCGCGACCACGACCGGGCACCCGATGGCGTCGGTGGCCGTCGCGACCACCGGGTCCACCGTGGTGAGCTACTGGGTGCAGAAGCTGAGCACCACCGGTTCCTGGACGGTGCCGGGCACGGTGATCCCGCGCACCTCGACGTCCGGCAGCGGCGGCGGGCAGCTGTCCACCGTCGTGGGCGACACGGGCGACGTCGCCGCGGGCACGTGGCCCGGGGTCACCGCGACCAGCAGCGTCGCCTCGGCCCGCGCTATCGGCTGGAGCGTCGTTCTCCCGCCCGCCTGAACCCGGAGGGTTGCGCATTCACTGAGACGGCATCCGCGGACCCCATTCCGCCAGAGCGAGCAAGAACACCGCCGAGCCCCATCCAGAAAGCTAATAATGGCGCGAACGAGAAGTAAGTCTCCGGGCAAAGCCGTCGAGCGCTCTAATCAAGATCGCGACAGCGTGGGACGGGAGTCCGCTGCGCCTGAAGTCGGGCACAACAAGAGATTCTGGACCTCCCTGGTGATTCCGGCTTTGGCTGGCCTGCTGGGGGCTTTCGCGGGTGCGTGGGCTAGTTACGAGGGTGCTGCGGATGCGGCCGCGAGGGAAATTGCAGCAAACAGCAAAGCAGAGCAGCGCGCGCTTCGGGCCTCCACCTATCAACATTTCCTCGATGAAATCGACCTTGCCGCGACTTGGATGAAATTGATCTCCCACTGTAAGGATCCTGCTGCGGCACCGAATGCGGCAGAAGTCCTGATATGGGTTTCAAACGGAAACTGTCAGTACTACAACGACTCATACAGAACGAAGGAGTCCGCGATGCTGACGGTCATTCGTGAGGTTCGCACTCACGGTGATCGGGAAGCGTATGACCTCGCGCGTGAGATTCACGCGACGGTGTTCGTATCCGACGATGTATTCCGGCGAGGCGTTGCTGAGCGCCTGAAGACATATAGTGACCAGCGGATTCGTTTCGAAGCCCTGATGTGCCGTCAGACTGCGGTCGTCGAATCCCCGAACTGCTGACTCGCTGCCTGGCCCGGCGCGGCGTGAGGAAAGCGACCCACCCCTGCGGCTTGACGGGGGGTCGGTGCTTGAACGCAGTCGATCGCGGGGCCCCGACAGCGGTGGGCGCGGCGGTCCGCCGGCCAAGCGAGCGGGGGTCGGGGCGGGCTGGCACAGTACGCCGGTGGGTTACTTCGGCACGCATTTTCTGGCCCGGTGCGCGGCGCTGGGCGAGCTGGCCTGCGTCCAGGCGATCGAGGGCGAGCAGCTGCGCGAGCATGCGCATTCCGGCGGCTGGCGGCACGGCAGCGTGGCGGGACGCGACTACACCGATCCGGGGGATCTGGCGGCGGCGCTGGTCGCCGCGACGGGCGCGCCCGCCCTGGCGATGTACGTCTTCGACAGCGACTTCGCCACCGTGCACCTCGACAGCCCCCAGGGCGTCAGGCACTGGTTCTACCTGGACCCGGAAGCGGCCATGGAGATCTTCGAGGACTTCGACGATCCGGTCGAGCCGCCGCCGCCGGCCGAGACCGTCGCCGAGCTGCGGCGCTGGGCGGCCGAGGCCGGGCTGGTGGCGGGCACCGCGGCGGAGCTGGAGGCCGCGGTGCGCAGTGGTCTCGGACCGTCCGGCGGCGTCCAGCATCTCTACCGGGCGCTCGGGGTGCCGGTCGCGGGAGCAGCCGGGAGCCCGCCGGCCGCATGACCGTCCGATCGCAGGCGGGCCGCCCGCCTGGCCTGCTGGATCAGGTGCCCAGCGCGTGATCTGACTCACGGATGTCACAAACCGCCGGACGCCCGGTGTCTTGAGGCCGCACCTTGAGACGAAGGAGAGGCCATGGCCGAGAACACCGATGTCATCGTGGTCGGCGGCGGATACGCGGGCGTGATGGCGGCCAACCGTCTGACGCGGCGCGACGGCGTGACCGTGACCCTGATCAACCCGCGACCGGCCTTCGTCGAGCGGATCCGCCTGCACCAGCTCATCGCCGGATCCGACGACGCGGTCGTGGACTACCGGACCATCCTGGCCGGCGGCGTCCGGCTCGTGGTCGACACCGTGACCCGCATCGACGCGGCCGGCCGCGAGGTGAGCCTGGCGGGCGGCGGCACCCTCGGGTACGACTACCTGATCTACGCCGTGGGCAGCGGCAGCGCCGACCCGCGCGTGCCCGGTGCGGCGGAGCACGCCTACCCGGTCGCCACCCTGGAGGAGGCGCGGCGGCTGCGGCCGGTCGTCGACGCCGCACCGGCCTCCGCCGCGCTGACGGTCGTGGGCGCCGGGTCGACCGGCCTGGAAACCGCTGCCGAGCTGGCCGAGGCGGGCCGGCAGGTGACCCTCGTGTGCGGTGCGGTGCTCGGGCCGTACCTGCACCCGCGTGCCCGGCGCGCGGTGGCCACGCGGCTGGTCAGGCTCGGGGTGACCGTGCTCGCGGGCCCCGGCGCGACGGTGACGGGCGTGACCGGTGACGCGGTCCGGCTCGCCGACGGACGCGAGCTGCCCAGCGCCGTCACCATCTGGACCGCGGGATTCGGCGTGCCGGATCTGGCCGCCCGCAGCGGGCTGCGCACGGATGCGCTGGGGCGCCTGCTCACCGACGAGACGCTTACGAGCGTGGACGACGCACGCGTGGTCGCGGCCGGGGACGCGGCGGCGCCGTCGGACCTGCCGGTGCGGATGAGCTGCCAGTCCGCGGTGCAGCTGGGCCCGCAGGCCGCCGAGACGGTGCTGAGCCGGATCGCGGGCGAGCAGCCCGCCGGCTTCCACGTCGGGTTCGCCGGCCAGTGCCTCAGCCTGGGCCGCCACGCCGGAGTCGTCCAGTACGCCCGCAAGGACGACACCGTGACGCGGGTGTTCCTCCTCGGCGGGCGGCCCATGGCGATGCTCAAGGAGGCCGTCTGCAAGAGCACCGTCTGGCAGCTGGCCCACGAGGCCCGCCGGCCCGGTTCGCTCAACCTGTGGTTCCAGGACCGCCGGCGCCGGAAGGTGCTGGCGGCCAGGGCGGGCGAGGCGCCGGCGGTCGCCGGCCGGGCGGCCTGAGGAGGAGCACCGAAATGAGCGACCACGCCGGCGACCCGGCTACCGAGGCCTTCGTGGCCCACCGGAACCTGCTCTTCACCGTCGCCTACGAGATCCTCGGCTCGGCGGCCGACGCGGAGGACGTGCTGCAGGAGACCTGGCTGCGCTGGGTCAAGGTCGCGCTGGATCAGGTACGCGACCAGCGCGCCTACCTGATCCGGATCACCACCCGACAGTCGCTCAACCGGCTGCGCACCATGCAGCGGCGCCGGGAGGCGTACGTCGGTCCCTGGCTGCCCGAGCCGCTGCGCACCGCGCCGGACACGGCCGAGGACGCCGCGCTGGCCGAGAGCGTGTCGATGGCGATGATGCTCGTGCTGGAGACGCTCTCGCCGACCGAGCGCGCCGTCTTCGTGCTGCGTGAGGCGTTCGAGGTCGGCTACGACGAGATCGCGGCGGCCGTCGACAAGAGCCCGGCGGCCGTCCGCCAGATCGCGCACCGGGCGCGGCGGCACGTCGACGCCCGCCGCCCGCGCAAGGCGGTCTCGGCGGGCGAGCAGCGGGCGGTGCTGGAGGCGTTCCAGCGCGCGGTCGAGACCAGCGACCTGCGGGGGCTGCTCGACGTGCTCGCGCCGGACGTGGTCGTGGTCAGCGACGGCGGCGGCGTCAAGCAGGCCGCGCTGCGGCCGGTCGTCGGCGTGGACAGGGCGGTCCGCATGTTCGTCGGCAACGTGCAGCGGGTCGGCGGCACGCTCACCACCGAGCCGACCGTGATCAACGGCAACCCGGCACTGCTGTTCCGCTTCGACGGGGAGCTCGACGGCGTCGCCGCGCTGCGCATCGAGGATGCCCGCGTGACCGGCCTCTACTACGTCCGCAACCCGGAGAAGCTGTCCCGCGTCGAGTCTGAGACCCCGCTGACCCTGCACTGAGGTATCCGGGACCAGCGGCGGTCCAGGGCCGTACTTCGCGGCGTGCGATCCGGGCGTGTCACCAGAACAGGCGGAGTGGCGGGTGGCAGCGGCGGTCGTAGAAGTCGCGCAGCCACGGCTGCCGCACCGCGGGCAGCCTCGCCAGCGTCGCCGCGAACACCGCCTCGTCGGGTGTGAAATGCCAGTACGGCAGCAGCGGCAGCGGGTCGTCCCGGAGGATGCCGGTGGGCAGTTCGCCGGCTCCCGGCACGCGGAGGTCACGTGGGCAGGCCAGCTGCGCCCACACGTCCCAGGAGAGCGGCACCACGTCCACGGCCTCGGGCGGCGTCCAGCGCTCGCCGGTCTGCGGGTGCCGCGGGACCAGGGCGATGTCCGCGACGGTGGCGGGCAGGCCCGGCCCGGCCAGGGTCAGCGACCGCACCGGCGGCCCCGGCGGGAGTATCGCGTCGAGCGCCCGCCTGAAGACGGTCGCGACGAGGCCGCCGGGCACGGTGACCTGCGTACCCGCCGAGGCGGCGAGCAGGTGGGCAAGGGTGGCTCCGGCGGCGGCGGACCACACCGGGCTCCAATACCCGCCCTGCTCGATCGGCGGGATACCGGGCCGTTCCCGCAGCAGGTCGTGCCAGTCGAGCGTCCGGTGCGCGGGGGCGCCGTCGGTGACGGGGTCGACCGCCCGCGGGTCCAGCCACACCGTCTGCCACAGCCCGCAGTCGTCGGTGCGGCTCGCGACCGGCAGTCCACACCGGTCGCACGCCATGTTGGGCCCGTCCCGGCCGTCGAGTCCGCAGCAGTAGCCGTCGAGCCGGCCTGGGATGAAGACGGTCCCGCGGATGTCGCCCGGTGCGATCACGACGGCTCGGCGCGGCCCGCCCGAGACGGTGTAGACCGGCGCGTACACCCCCTGGTCCGCGGCCGCGTCCGCCCCCACCTCGGCCCATGGCAGCCAGGGCTGCCCGGAGGGTTCGGGTTCCACCGCGTAGGTGCCGGGGTCCATCAGCACGCCCAGCAGGCCGTAGCCGTACTGCTGGTGGGCGTGATCTGGAAGCGCCACCTGCGACAGCGGTGGGGTCAGCGGGGCACCGCAGCCCGCACACACGAACACCGTCATGCGACCTCCCGGGCGCAGCATGCCGCAGCCCGCCAGCGTGCGCACCGGATTTTCCGGCACCGAGCGTCCCTAGGCGAGGGCGAACTCCAGCTGCTCGACGGCCATCCGCACGGCGGCGTCGACGCCGAACCGGTAGTCGAGGTCGAGCGAGCGCGGGCCGGCCTCGCCCGCGTGGTGGCTGACCAGGGTGACCCGCAGCGGCCCGACACGCGGCTCGTACTCGTCCAGGGCGGCGTGCGCGGCCGCGACCGCGAGCTGCGGCACCCGGGCCAGGTCGGCATCGGACAGGCGCTCGGTGGCCGGGTGCCGGTCGAAGCCGGGGGCCGTGCTCACCAGGCGCTCGGGCGCGGGCGCGACCTCGACGGTGATCGCGGCGTCGCGCCAGCCGTCGTCCCCGACCGGGCTGGTCAGCCGGACGACCGGGCCGGTGGCGGTGTGCGTGACCCACTCGGCCACCATGCGGTGCGGGAGCATGTCGATCGCGCGTTTGACCGCCCGCGACGTGGCGGCCTGCATCGCGCCGTAGCCGGAGTCGACGATGTGCAGGTAGTGCTTGAGCAGCACCACACGCAGCGGGCCGGTGCGGTACTCGTACTCGATCAGCGTGCTGCGCGCCCCCTTGAGCGCGCCCGCGGTCAGCTCCGCCACCCACCGGGGGTCGGCGAGGTCCGCGCGCAGGTGCTCCTCGTGCGGGCCGCGGGCGTCGATGAAGTCCTCGGCGACGGTGAGGCTGCTCTGCTCGGCGAGCTCCACATCGACGGTCACCTTGACCCCGGCGTAGCAGCTGCCGCTCATCGGCTTGTTCGCGACCTGCACCATGGTCGGTCACGGTAGCAGCGGGGAGCAGCCTGCGCCGCATGGTTTCCCGGGCTCGGCCGACCCTACCGTTAACAATATGAGCTATTCGACAGTACAAAGTTAACAGTGGTCTTCCTAGATTCCAGGAATGGCTAACAGATCCACATTGATCACTACGGTGATCGCCGCGACGGGCCTGGCCGCTGCCCTGCTCGTCGCGCCGACCGCGCTGGCCGGCAGCACCGCCCCCGCCGGCGCACCCGTGCACGCCGACCGCGGCATGGTCGCCGAACTCGCCCGCACCCTGGGCGTCAGCCCCGACCAGGCGCTGGCCCGGCTGGGCCGCGAGGCAGCCTTCGCCCGCGTCGAGGCCGGCCTGCGCCGCGCGCTCGGGGACGGCTTCGGCGGCGCCTACCTGGACACGGACGCCTCGGTCCTGACCGTCGCCGTCACCCGCCGCGCCGACGGCGCCCGCGTACGTGCCGCCGGAGCCAGCCCGGTCGTCGTCGAGCGCAGCGAGGCCCGGCTCGCCGAGTCGGCCGCCCGCCTCGACCGCCGCGCCACCACCGCACCGCGCCAGGTGCCGGGCTGGTACCCGGACGTGCGCACCAACCAGGTCGTGGTCATGTACCGCGACGGCGCCCTCGACGCGGCGCGCACCTGGGCCGCGGCGAGCGGCCTGGACGGCGCGACCGTGCGGTACGAGGCCAGCGCGGAGCAGCCGCAGCCGCTGATCGACGTCATCGGCGGCAACGCCTACTACATCGGCAGCGGCACCCGCTGCTCGGTCGGGTTCGCCGTCACCGGCGGCTTCGTCACCGCCGGGCACTGCGGCGGCACCGGCGCCACCACCACCCAGCCCAGCGGCACCTTCGCCGGGTCCAGCTTCCCCGGCAACGACTACGCCTGGGTGCGCACCGCCGCCGGCAACACGCCCCGCGCGCTGGTCAACCGCTACTCCGGCACCGTGCCGGTGGCCGGCTCGCAGGCCGCCGGGGTCGGCGCGTCGGTGTGCCGGTCCGGCTCCACCACCGGCTGGCACTGCGGCACGATCAACGCGCTCAACAGCTCGGTCACCTACCCGCAGGGCACCGTCACCGGTCTGATCCGGACCAACGTGTGTGCCGAGCCCGGCGACTCCGGCGGCTCGCTCATCGCCGGTGACCAGGCGCAGGGCGTCACCTCGGGTGGCTCGGGCAACTGCAGCTCCGGCGGCACCACGTACTTCCAGCCGGTCAACGAGATCCTGCAGACGTACGGCCTGACGCTCACCGTCAGCGGCGGCACGCCGCCGACCACGGGCCCGACCCCGACCGCCGGCCCGACCGGTCCGCCGCCTGGCTGCGGCGGCCTGCCGGGCTGGAGCTCGACGACGGCGTACGCACCCGGTGCGACCGTGGCGCACCTCGGCCGCCGGTACGAGTCGACCTGGTGGTCCACCGGCGCCGAACCCGGCGCGGCCGGCTCCTGGGCCGTCTGGTCCGACCGGGGAGCCTGCTGAACAAAAGGGGGAGGGGCGGCCGCGCGACATGGGGGCGGCCGCCCCGGTCATGCACCAGGGGTGGGCCCGACCAGCCGGTAGGGCCCACCGAGGCGAGGGGCCTCCGGGCGCGGCCGGCCGCCGTACGGTGGATTCATCAGGCATAGCTGCGTGATCTGATGCGACCTGGTGGATTCCACCGTCCCGCCAGAAAATCTGCGAACGCCGTGTCGATCCGGCGGCGTGCCGTTCGACCCAGGGGTGAGAGGGTCGAGAGACGGCCCGACGGCAAGGAGAACCGAGATGGCCAAGTACATGCTGATCATGCGCGCGACCGACGAGTCCCTCGCGAAGATGATGGACACGCCCTTCGAGCAGATGCTGGAGACGGTCGGCCGCTTCAACGAGGAGCTGATCCGGGCGGGCGTGCTGGTCGCCGCCGAGGGTCTGGAGGACCCGGCCCAGGGCGTGGTGGTCGACTTCAGCGGCGAGACCCCGGTGGTCACCGACGGCCCGTACGGCGAGACGAAGGAGCTGTTCGGCGGCTTCTACGTGATCGACGTGGCCACCAAGGAGGAGGCGGTCGAGTGGGCCAAGCGGCTGCCCGCGATGGACGGATCGAAGTGTGAGATCCGCCGGGTGCCGAGCATCGACGAGTTCCCGCAGGACAACGAGTGGATCGTCAAGGAGCGGGCGTGGCGCGAGCGGACCGGCCAGCTCTGATGACCTCCGACGTCGACGGCCCGCCGGTCACCGAGCCGGCACGGCGGGCCGTCGAGGCCGTCTGGCGCATCGAGTCCGCCCGGATCGTCGGCGCGCTGGCCCGGTACACCGGCGACTTCGCGCTCGCCGAGGACGTGGCGCAGGAGGCGGTCGCCGAGGCGCTCGTCGCGTGGTCGCGTGACGGGTCGCCCCGCGATCCGGTGGGCTGGCTGCTGGCGTCCGCCCGGCGACGGGCCATCGACGCCTTCCGCCGCCGCTCGGCCCGCGACGAGCGGTACGCCGCGCTCGCCCGCCGCCTCGGCGAGGGCGGGACCAGCTCGGGCCTGAACACCCCGGCGCAGGACCCGGGCGACCTGCCCTGGGACCCGGACCGGGTCGACGACGACGTGCTCGCGCTGATCTTCATCGCCTGCCATCCGGTGCTGTCGCCGGAGGCGCGGGTGGCGCTCACGCTGCGCGCGGTCGGTGGTCTGTCCAGCGAGGAGATCGCGCGGGCGTTCCTGGTGCCGGTGCCGACGGTCCAGGCACGGATCACCCGGGCGAAGAAGACGATCGCCGCCGCGGCGGTGCCGTTCGAGCTGCCGCCCGCCGAGCAGCGGCGCGAGCGGCTCGGCAGCGTCCTGAGCGTGCTCTACGTGATCTTCACGGAGGGCTCGACGGCGACGGCGGGCGACAGCCTGCTGCGGCGCGATCTGGCGTACGAGGCGATCCGGCTCGCCCGCACGCTGACCGCGCTGCTGCCCGCCGAGCCGGAGGCGTCCGGGCTGCTCGCCCTGTGCGAGCTGACGGCCGCGCGGTTCCCGGCCCGGACCGGGTCCGACGGGGAGCCGGTGCTCCTGGAGGACCAGGACCGGCGCCTGTGGGACCGGTCGGCGATCCGCCGCGGCCTGGCCGCGCTCGGGAAGGCGTCGGCCGTCGGGCGCGGCCTCGGGCCCTACGGGCTGCAGGCGGCGATCGCCGCGTGCCACGCGTCCGCGCCGTCGGTCGCGCAGACCGACTGGGAACGCATCGTGCTGCTGTACGAGGCGCTGGGCCGGGTGGCACCCTCGCCCGTGGTCGAGCTGAACCGGGCCGTCGCCGTCGCGATGGCGAGCGGCCCCGGGCCGGCGCTGGCCATCGTGGACGAGCTGGTCGCCACCGACCGCCTGCCCGGGTCGCACCTGGTGCCCACCGTGCGCGGCGAGCTGCTCGCCCGGCTCGGCCGCACCGCCGAGGCACGTGCCGAGCTGGAACTCGCCGCCCGCCTGTGCGCCAACCTCCGCGAACGCTCCGTCCTCCTCCGCAAGGCCGCCGCACTCGCCTGACGGGCTCTCCCGGCACGCCCCCGGCCAACGTCCATGACGAGCGCAAGGTCCCTGGGATCTGGTGGCTCAGCAGCCGGTACGCGTGCTCGCCGACGCACCTGACGACCGAGGACGCGAACACGTCCGTCCGCTTCGAACGGATCTGACTACCCGCCCGAACCCGGCGTGGCCAGCGTGTTCCGGACGAGGGCGCCATCCTTCATGATCACGGCGAGGTTCGCCGGGTCGGCGAGCACCGCCAGGTCCGCCAGTGGATCACCGTCCACGAGCAGCAGGTCCGCGTACGCGCCCGGCCGCACCACGCCCAGCGGCGCCGGATACGGGTCGCGCGGGCCGGACAGGGCCAGCAGCGCCGCGTTCTCGCTGGTCGCCATGCGCAGCGCCGCGGCCGGGGTGAACCAGCGGGCCAGCTTCGCCAGCTGCGCACCCTGCCGGCCCGCCAGCCGGGCGTCGAACAGGGTGTCGGTGCCCCAGGCCAGCCGCACCCCATGCTTGCGGGCCAGCGCGTACGCCGCCTCGGTGCCGTCGGTGATCAGCCGCTGCTTGGCCCGGCCCTCCGGGGTCGGGATCGGGATGGCGTCCTCGTCGTCGAGGAACGGCTGCAGCGACCACCACACGTCCCGCTCGGCCAGCAGCGCCGCGGTCTCGTCGTCGAGCAGGTGCCCGTGCTCGACGCAGCGCACCCCGGCCCGGACCGCCTGCCGCACCGACGCCGGGGTGTACGCGTGCACCATCACGTAGGTGCCCCAGTGCCCGGCCGCCTCCACCGCGGCCGCCAGCTCGGCGAACGTGTACTGGGTGACGTCGATCGGGTCGTACGACGACGCGACGCCGCCCCCGGCCATCACCTTGATCTGGCTCGCGCCCCGCATGAGCTGCTCGCGGGTGGCGCGCAGGACCGCGTCGACCCCGTCGGCGATCACCGAGGTGCCGGTGCGCTCCACCATGCTCAGCGGCGCACCGGGCTCGCGGGGCAGCTCCAGCAGCGACCGGAAGTCGCCGTGCCCCGCGGTCTGGCTGATGAACGCGCCACTGGGGTAGATACGCGGTCCGGCGACGATGCCCTCGTCGACGGCGCGTTTCAGCGCGAACACCGGCCCGCCCGCGTCGCGCACCGTGGTGAACCCGCGCAGCAGGGTCCGCTCGGCCTCCTTCGCGGCGATCAGGTGCAGGTAGCCGGGATCGGACGTGGCCAGCACCGGCAGGGATACGGCGGCCATCATGGCGTGCCAGTGCGCGTCGATCAGTCCGGGCATCAGCACCCGGCCGCCGCCGTCGAGCACGGTGCCCTCGGCGGGGTGGTCGCCGACCCCGGTGATGAGGTTGCCGGTGACCGTGACCGTCGTCGGCGCCGTGAGCGCGTCGGCGACACCGTCGAAGACGCGGACGTTCACGATCGATGTCTGCTGCTCACCGGCCATGAACCGATTGTCCCGTGCCGACCGTGCGACTTCTGCCGAATGTCGCGCTCCGGCTACGGCAGCTCGGGCAGGCCGTGCTCGTTCAGCGGCCAGAACGGGTTGTACGCCACCTCCCAGGCGTGCCCGTCCGGGTCGGCGAAGTATCCCGAGTGCCCGCCCCACTCCGCCTTTCGAGCGGCCTTGAGCAGCGTCGCTCCGGCCGCGACCGCGGCGGCGAGCGCCTCGTCCACCTCGGACTCCGAGCCGAGGTTGATCGCGCAGGTGACGCCGCGGAAGCCGGTCACCTCGGCCGCGGGTAGCAACGCGTCGGCGGCCAGCTCGGCGGTGGGGTAGAGGGCCAGCAGCGCGCCGCCGGTGCGGAAGAAGCTGATCTCGGCCGACGAGCGGCCGGACAGCGGCCAGCCGAGCGCCTGGTAGAACGCCGTCGAGCGGGTGAGGTCGGAGACGCCGAGCGTCACGATGGACAGGCGCGCGGGAACGGTCACGAGGACGAAGTATGGCAGCACGGCACCGCCCGCACCGTCCCCGCAAGGCCGGCCGCGGCGGTGCCGTGCGGGGTCAGCGCTGGATCTGGCGGGTGATGGTGGGGTCGGTGATGGCGCTGTCACGGGCCAGCAGCATGGCCTTGCTGAGGATCACGGCGAGCACGCGGTCGCCCTCGAAGGGCAGGAACACCCCGCCGGTGCCGGCCGCGGCGCTCTGGCTCGCCACGATGCACAGGTACTGGTCGTTCGGGCTCATCAGGATGTTGCCCGAGCCGAGGTGGATGCGGTAGGTGCGCAGGTCACCGCGTACCACGAGGAAACGGTCCTCGACGGTGGCCCGGTCGGCGATCGCGAGCCGGGGCACCAGCCGCCGCAGCAGGTCGCGGCGGGTCTGCGCGGTCGCGGTCAGCTCGCCGAAGCTGTAGGACGTCCAGTAGTCGAGGAACCGGCCCTCCGGCCCGCCGTCCTGCCATGTCGGGTCGTTGCCGACGCTGGCCACGCCGACGAACAGGTCCACGTCGCGCATCACCTCGCTGAACGCCAGCGGCGGGACCTGGTCGAGCGGTATCCCGTCCGCGGGCCGGTCGCGCCACGAGCGGTGGTAGCCGCCGCCACCCGCGTGCGCGGAGTGCCCGGGCGCATCGAGGGCGTAGAAGCGCACCTGGTCGGTCGCCAGGTGCAGGTACGCGCCGCTGTCGGTGGTGTCGGCGCCGTACTCGTGCCCGGCGCCCTCGACCCAGAACTCGGCCCGCAGCCCCCACTCGGGCAGTTCCCGGGTCGCGGGCGGGTACTCGTCGTCGACCATCAGCCGCAGCCGGTTGCGCCAGCCGCGGGCGGCGGCGAGGGCGTGGAACTGGTGCTGGCGCAGCACGTGCGCGGCGTACCGGTTGGAGTAGGTGCGGGTGTTCTCCTCGGCCGCGGTCAGCAGGTAGACCTCGCGGTGCGCCTGCTTGAACGGCTGCACGACCTGGTCGCGTTCCAGCCGCTCGCGCCACGCCAGCACCTCGTCGACCGGGCGGCCGATGGGATGCCACAACCGCACCGTCGCGTCGGGCTCCGGCTCGGCGACCGTGCCGTCCAGGGTGGTGAGCCCAGCCGCCGACCAGGCGACCGCCTGCTGCTCCCCGATGACCCAGATCAGCCGCCGGGCGAGGGTGCCGAGCAGCGGGTGGTCCAGGTAGCGGGCGCGCCAGGCCGGGTAGGCCCAACTGCGCCGGGCCAGGAACTGGCGGTCCAGCCGCTCGGCCTGCGCGGCGAGCATCTGCTCGATGTCCTTGCCGGCCGCCTTCAGCTCGCGCAGCTGCTCGGCGTGGTCACGGCGCACCGCCGCGGGCGCCGACTTCACGACCCGGCCTGCGGCGGTGTGCCAGCTCGTGTGGACGCCGCCGGCGCCGACCACGGTCTCCGCGCGGACCTCACCGAAGTGGTCCACGCGGCGCCCGACCTCGGTCAGCCCGTACGCGGGCACGGCCAGCTCCTCGACCTCCGCCCGGCTCAGCCCGAGGGCCTGCGCCCGGGTGTCCAGGGCGGTGTTGAGCTCCTTCAGCGTGCCCTTGTAGGTGACCCGGGCCGCCAGCCGGGCGATCTGCGCGAGCGCCTCGTCGGACTCGAGGCGCGCCAGCGTGTGCACGGCCGTGTTGGCGATCTTCGGCGAGCGCGGGCCGACCCCGGCGGCCTTGCGCAGCGACGTCTCGACCACCGCGCCGAGCAGCCGGGCCGTCTCCGGCCGGGGCGGCAGCAGGCCCGCCAGCCAGATCAGGCCGCGCAGCGTGGTGGCGTTGACCGGGTCGTAGAGCTCGTTGACGTCGCCGTCGTAGTGGCGGCGCACCAGCGGCCGGGTCCTGGACCGCCCGACCAGGGTGAGCCAGCCGCCCAGCACGTCAGCGGCCTTGTCCGCGCCGACGGTGTCCAGCAGCGCCCGGCCGCGCTTCTCGAACGCCTTCGTGATCTTCGTCGGGGTGGCGGTCGCGGCGTGCGCCACCAGGTCGTGCCAGGGCTGCCCCAGCTCGGCGACGTCGGCCAGCACCCGGTCCGCCCAGGCCTCGCCCAGATTGAGCAGCGGCGGCGCCGGCACCTTGGCGAGCAGCGCGGCGAAGACCTTCGTGTGGTAGGTGCCGGCGACGGTCCGGCGCAGCGTCGCCAGGAAGTCGGCGGGCAGCGGCCGCCCCCGGTCCAGCAGGTCCCAGGCGGTGCCGATCAGGTCCGGGTCGTGGCAGGTCCAGCGCTGCCCGGCCACGTCCAGCACCAGGGCCAGCTCCTCGGCCCGGTCCGGCAGGGACAGCCCGTGCGCCAGCCACTCGGCCAGCTCGTACAGGTGGTCGGCGGACGCGGCGGTGCGCGCCGTGCGGGCCCGGTCGAGCAGCAGCCGGAGCAGCGCCGCCCGCCGTCGTCCGGGCGATGCGGACAGCACGTCACGGACCGACGGCTCGCCGAATCCCCACGCCCCGCGGGTCTGCTCGCCGAGCGCCACCAGCAGGTCCACGACGGCCTCGGCACCGTCGGTCGCGAGGAGCGTTTGCAGTTCCGCGATCCGCGCCGGGAACTGCGCCGTCGGTGCCATCAGCCACCCACCAGCGGGACGAGCTTGAGGAAGGTGATCTCCGTGCCGCGTCCTAGCTGGAGTTCGGTGTCCAGCTCCTCGACCTGCCGGTCGTCGACGAGCACCACGAAGCCGTTGCGCGAGAACGCCTCGACGGCCCGCGCGAACTGCTGCTCGGCGTCGACCCGGCGGTGTGCCTTCATCCGTAGGCCGTTGAGCGTCCGCTCGGTGTCACCGGGCTGCACCAGGCCGTGGAACACCTCGGCACCGGCCGCGTTGTGCTCGGCCACCTCCTGGAACACCCGGCGCCTGATGATCTCGCGCAGGGACATCCGTTCCTCGAAGATCTCCAGATGCCATGCGGTGCCGCGTTCGCCCGCGGTCGTCTCGTCGACAATGGTCAGCGTCGCCATGGCCGCGGAGTCTAGAGAGGCGGACCGACACCGTCCCGCCCTGTCGTGATCGAAGCTCCTTTCCCGCTGGTGGAACGGCGGGAAAGGAGCTTCGATCAGCAGGAGGCGGGTGTCACGCCTTCGCGAGGCCGCGTTCGATGGCCGCGATGATCTGCGGGCGCAGCTCCTCCGGCCGGACGATGGCGTCCACCGAGCCGACCTGCACGGCCCGCTGGATGCTGTGCACGCCGTCGAACTCGGCGGCCACCTCGCTGAGCTTCTCCGCCCGGACCGTGGCCCGCACGTCGAGCAGCTGCGCGGCCAGCGCCGCCCGCTCGCCGCCGGTCGCGGTGGCGACCCGCGCCTGCAGGTCGGCCACGCGCGGGTCCTTGGCGGTGCGCGCGTCGACGTCGGCGGAGAACACCACCGCGGCGGCGGGCGCGCCGCCGAGCACCGAGGCGAACGAGCCCTCCACGGCCAGCACGGTCATGTTCGGGTTGAGCGCCTTGGAGAACACCACGAACGCGCCGCCGTGGTAGCGCGAGATCACGCAGAACACGATCGGGCCCCGGAAGTTCACGATCGCCCGGCCGATCTCGGCGCCGTACTCCAGCTGCAGCTTGCGCATCGACTCCGGGGAGCCGTCGAAGCCGGACAGGTTGGCCAGCACGACCAGGGGCCGGTTGCCGCTGGCGGCGTTGATGGCCCGCGCGGCCTTCTTCGACGACTGCGGGAACAGGGTGCCCGCGGTGTACGTGTCGGGGCCGTCGGTGGGCGGGAACCCGTGCCGCGGCACCGAGCGGGACTCGATGCCGAGCAGGGTCACCGGGATGCCGCCCAGGTGCACGTCCTGCACGACCGCGGTGTCGGCGTCTGCCATGCCCGCCCAGCGCTCCAGCACCCGGTGGTCCTGGTCGACGAGCGCGCGCATCACGGTCCGGATGTCGAACGGCTTCTTGCGGTCGGGGTTGTGCTCCCGGGAGAAGATCTGCCCGACGGTGGTGAAGTCGCTGTCGGGCGCCGAGTGCGGGAAGCCGGAGATGTCGCGGTCGGCCGGGTCGCCGGTGGCGGCGCGGCGCGGCCCGGACTCGCCGGGGGCGATGTACGCGTGGTCGTGGTGGGCCATCAGCACGTCCTGGGCGGCCCGCAGGTCGGGCGCCCAGTACTGGGCCTGGCCGTTGGGGCCCATGACGCGGTCGTAGCCGCCGATGCCGTAGTTGTCCTCGGCCGACACGCCGCCGGAGAAGTCCAGGGACTGCTTGCCGGTGAGCACCATCGCCGAGTCCGGCGTCATCACCAGGATGCCCTTGGTGTGCATGAGCATGGTGGCCTCGGCGTTCCAGTAGGGCTGGGCGCCGACGGTGATCCCGGCGATCACGATGTTGATCTCGCCGCCGTCCTGGGTGAACTCCACGATCCGCTTGAGCGCAGCGGCCACCCAGTCCATGTTCTCGGTGCCGGAGCTCATCGAGATCCGCGCGCCGGCCGACAGGGCGTACCAGTCGACGGGCACCTGCATGCGCTCGGCCAGGTCGAGTGCGGCGATGACCCGCGCGCACTCGGGCTCGGCGAGCGCGCCCAGCGCCTTGGTCGGGTCGCCGAGCAGGACCACGCGGGTGACGCCCTCGGGGTAGCGGTCGGTCGGCGTGCTGACCACACCGGCGACGATGCCCGCCTTGTTACGCCCCTTGGGCCGCTCGACCGGGGCGAGCGCGCCCTGGTCGTCCAGGTCGTACTCGGTGAAGGTGCCGTCCTTGCCGGCGAGCAGGTTGGTCAGCTCGTACGGGTACGTCGTGCCGCGCCGGCGCGCCGACAGCACCTTCTGCCGGTAGTCGTCGATCGGCTGGATCAGCTTGGTCGTCGGCGCGGTGACCGACATCCGCATGCCGGCGTCGAAGGAGACCTCGACCGCGACGTCGGCCATCTCACCGGTCGCCGCGTCCCGCTGGCGGCCGAGCACCAGCACCTTCTCCAGGCCCGCACCGGCGGTGCGCGGCAGCACGCGCTGGATGACGCCGTGCAGATCCTCCATGGTCAGCTCACTGGACGGCCAGACGTAGAGGGTGATCCGGTTGGTGTCCAGGCGCTTGCGCGCCGGGCGCTGCGCCTGCACGCGGCGGATCGCGTCGAGGCAACCGTCGAGCATGCCCTCCAGCGCGGGCAGGGCGATGACCCGGCCCTCGGCGTCGCGCAGCGGCGTCAGGTCGCGGACCTGGCCCATCGCGGCCAGCCGCTCGTCGGCCGGGTTGCTCGGCGCGACGCAGCGGAAGACGTAGACCTCCTCGTCCGCCGACGGCAGCCGGGTCAGGTCGAAGTTCGCCAGGCGCGGCAGCTGCAGACGCTGGGCGATCATCGGGTGCAGGCCGCGGATCACCCGGTCCTCGCCCTCGCCGGGGCGGAACGTGAAGTGGTGGTGCATCGCGGTGCCGGTCGGCCCGGCGACCGACATCGTCACCCGCTGGAGCACGTCCAGCAGCCCGGCGCGGTCGAGCACCTCGCGCAGGGTGGTGGCCATCGTGTCGGTGTCGGGCTGCCCGGCCCAGGTGAGGTACACGTCGGCGACCGAGCCGTTGGCGACCAGCCCGGCGATCTTGCCCAGGGCCGCGGGCAGCTCGGCGAAGTCGGCCGCCGTCGCGATCAGGCGGAACCGCTCGTCGTCGCGGTCGTACTCGGTGGTGAAGAAGGTGTGGCCGTCGACCTCCACGCAGCGGGAGTCGCCGGCGCCGCGGCTGCCGTAGTACCGGCGGCTGAGCACCTCCAGCAGCGGCCCCGGGTCGGCGCCCGGCCGGCCGATCCGCTGGCCGAGCAGCCGGACCAGCGGCTCGGGCGAGGCGACCATCTTCGCGATCCGCTCGGCGCGATCGGCGGCGGCCGGGTCGCGGTCGAGGTGGCGCAGGTGCTCGCGGACCTCGTTGTAGACCTCGGCGCGCTTGCGGCGCAGCATCGGCTGGGCGGCCCAGCGGAACACCACGCTGCGGGCGAGGTCGCTGACGACCGGGAAACGGACCTGGGTCGCCGAGATCAGGTGCTCCAGCGCCTGGCTGACCAGCTCGCGCTGCCCGTCGCCGGGCATCGGGTCGGTCAGCCACTGCCGCAGCAGGGCGACGATGACCGCGACGTCGGCGGAGGCCCGCTGCTGCGCGAGGAAGATCCGGAAGACCGCCTCCTCCAGCGCGGGCGTGCGGTCGAAGCCGTCGATGCCGTAGTGGGCCAGCACCCGCCCGAGCCGCTGCCGGAAGGTGTCGGACAGGCCGCTGCGGTCGACGTCGAGGCTCTGCAGGTACGTGTGGAAGTACTCGCGCGGGCTGTGCACGCGGGTGTCGGCCCGGGTCTCCTCGCCGGCGGGCCGGTTGCGGCTCAGCTCGGACAGGTCGGCGAAGACCTGCAGCAGCCCGACCTCGGCCTCGATCGGGCGGCGGCCCGACTCGGCCCGGCCGGCCAGGTACGCCGAGAGCGCGCGGCGCTCGTCGCGGGGGTCGACGTCGTAGCCGAGCAGCAGGCTGCGCAGGTCGGCGATGCCGCGCGCGACGCGGGCCTCGGCGGACAGGCCGGCCGGCTCGTGCGGCAGCTCCAGGTCGACGGTCGCGGTCTCGGCGGCCTCGGCGCCGTCGCCGTCGCCGAGCGGCTCCAGGCGCAGCATCGGCGCGCCGGTCTCGACCTGGCTGCCGACGGTGACCAGGCATTCGCGCACCCGGGACTTGACCGGCGCGCGCAGCACCGTCTCCATCTTCATGCTCTCCAGGACGAGCACGGGCGCGCCCGCCTCGACCTCGGCGCCGACCTCGATCGGGACGGCGACGACCAGCGCCGGGGCGGGGGAGCGCAGCACGCCGCCCTCGTCGCGGCTGACCCGGTGGGTGACCCCGTCCACCTCGACCAGGTGGATCGGCCCGTGGGTGTCGGTGACCAGCCGGA
Source organism: Catellatospora sp. NPDC049609 (assembly GCF_040675365.1). NCBI lineage: Bacteria > Bacillati > Actinomycetota > Actinomycetes > Micromonosporales > Micromonosporaceae > Catellatospora > Catellatospora sp. NPDC049609. The sequence goes on from NZ_JBFAOU010000001.1 coordinate 26,076, forward strand.
AGCGGCGGCCGTTGACCACGATCCGGCCGGTGTGCTCGTCGAACCGCTCCAGCTCGACGTCCACGGTGGACTCTTCGCCGATGCCGACCCGGAACCGGTGCGGCCCGATCTGCGCGACGGTCACCCGGTAGCCGGCGCCGCGCAGCTTGAGGTCGATCGGCCGGCCGCTCTTGTGCTGGACCTGCGGGCGGCCGCCGTGCGCGGTGGACAGCAGCCGCTGCTGCTCGACCATCGCCTCGTCCTCGTACGCCTCGATCGCGGCGGCGGCCAGGGCGATGCCGGAGTGCCTGGTGGAGAACAGGCGGCCCTCGGCGCGGACGCGGTCGATCCAGCCGGTGTCGGCGCTGCCGTCGATGACCTCGGGCTGGTCGAGCAGGTCGAGCAGGAAGCTCTTGTTGGTCGCGCCGCCCTCGATGATGACCGTGGTCTCGGAGACCGCGCGGCGCAGCCGGCCGAGCGCCTCCTCGCGGGTGCGGCCGTACGCGATGATCTTGGCGATCATCGAGTCGAAGTCGGCGGGGATCACGTCGCCCTCGGCGACGCCGGTGTCGACCCGGACGCCGGGGCCGGCGGGCAGCGTCAGCCGCACGATCCGGCCGGGCGAGGGCGCGAAATCGCGGTCGGGGTCCTCGGCGTTGAGCCGGGCCTCCACGGCGTGGCCGATCTCGGTGGGGACCCGGTCGCCGAGCCGGCCGCCCGCGGCGACGTGGATCTGTGCCTTGACCAGGTCGAAGTCGGTGACGGCCTCGGTGATCGGGTGCTCGACCTGCAGCCGGGTGTTGACCTCCAGGAAGGCGAACAGCTTCTCGCCGGGGTGGTAGAGGAACTCGACGGTGCCCGCGCCCTTGTAGCCCACGGCCAGCGCGAGCCGCTCGGCCGCCGCCTTGACCTCGGCGATCTGCTCGGGGGCGAGCACCGGCGAGGCGGACTCCTCGATGACCTTCTGGTTGCGCCGCTGCACCGAGCAGTCGCGCACGCCCAGCGCCCACGCGGTGCCCTGGCCGTCGGCGATCACCTGGACCTCGACGTGGCGCGCGCCGGTGACCAGGCGCTCCAGGAACACGATGCCGCTGCCGAAGGCGCGCTTGGCCTCCAGGCTGGTGCGGTCGTACGCGTCGGTGAGCTCCTCGTCGCTGCGCACGACCCGGATGCCGCGCCCGCCGCCGCCGGCGGTGGCCTTGAGCATCAGCGGGTAGCCGATCTGCGCGGCGGCGGCCTTGGCGGCGTCGAGGCTCTCGACCGCGCCGCGGCTCCACGGTGCGACCGGGACGCCGACCTCCTCGGCGATCAGCTTCGAGCCGATCTTGTCGCCGAGCTTGAGCATCGCCTCGGCGCTCGGGCCGATGAAGGTGACGCCGATCTTCTCGCAGAGCTCGGCGAACGTCGGGTCCTCGGCGACGAAGCCCCAGCCCACCCAGGCCGCGTCCGCGTGCGTCTCGACCAGGGCGCGCTCCAGCACGGCGTGGTCGAGGTACGGGCGGGCCGAGGCGGGGCCGAGGCAGTAGGCGTCGTCGGCCTCGCGGACGAAGGAGGCGGTGCGCTCCGCTTCGGTGTACAGCGCGATGGTCTCGATCGGTGGGGAGCCGGCCTCGGCGTTGATCTCGCGGACGGCGTGGATGAGCCGCATGGCGGCCTCACCGCGGTTGACGATGGCGATACGACTGAACACCGAGCAAGCCTCCCAGGAACCGAACCGGGACCCCTTCAGGGGCGGGGTCCCGTAACCAACCTTCGCACTTACTGGCCGGTAGGAAACCGTTGGTCGTATCAGTAGACGACAGCGAAATTTGTAGGTTCCCACCAAAACTCGATGATGTTCAAACGAACAATCATGACCAAATCAGGACAAGATCTGGCGGCCGGAGACCGGTGGGTTCCGCCCTACCATCATCGCGCACGCTACGTTGCGTGACGAGCGGGCCCGCCCGGCCGCAGCCGCGCCCGCAGCCCCGAGGGCGCGAGCCGGCCGTGGAACCTCGGCTCGGCCCCCGCGGCGTTCGACGACTCCACGGTGTACGCCTGCGCCAGCCGCGACGTGGCGAGCGTGAGCTGCCGCAGCGCCAGCGCGGCGCCGACGCAGACCCGCGGGCCCGCGCCGAACGGCAGGTACGCCGCGCGCGGCGCGGCCTGCCCGGACAGCCACCGGCCGGGGTCGAACCCGTCCGCCCGCTCCCACCATCGTGGATCGCGCTGGATGAGGTACGGGTTGATCAGCACCTCGTCGCCGGGGTTCAGGGTCCAGCCGCCCAGCGTGGTGGCCGTGCGCGCGGTGCGGGTCATCAGCCACACCGGAGGGTGCAGCCGGAGCACCTCCTTGACCACGGCCTCGGCCAGCGGCAGCCGGGCCGCCGGTGCGCCGCTGCCCGCCTCGTCGCGCAGGTCGCCCGCCAGCCGGGGCCGGGTGGCCAGCTCCCGGACGATGGAGGTCAGCGCGGCCGCGGGGATGCCGTGGCCGCCCATCAGGATGCCGCGCAGCGTCGACATGACCGTCCGGTCGCCCATCGCGGGGTCGGCGGCGAGCAGGAAGCCGAGCAGATCCGCAGGCGTCCGCCCCGGATCGGCGCGCCTGCGCCGCACTATCCCGGTCAGCGTGTCGACGGTGTGCCGGTGCACGCGGAAGAACCGCCGGTGGCGGGGCAGCGGCAGCCAGGCCGGGAGCCGGTAGGACGTGTCGGTGAACGGCTCGGTGATCTCCAGGTTGTCGGCCAGCAGCTCGGGGATGCCGGTGGCGTCGCGGCCGAAGCAGTACCCGGCGATCGCGTGGGCGGCGTACGTGCGCATCATGGGCAGCACGTCGACCTCGCGTTCGGCCGCGAGCCCGGCGAGCGCGTCGAGGAGCGCGACGGTCCGGCCGTCGGCCGCCGCGGCGGCGGCGTGGTTCAGGCCCGGCCACACCGTGCGGCGGGCCGACATCCACGCGTCGGCCTGTGCGGCGGCCCGATCCAGGTCGGGCCGCGTGTCGAACGGGGTCAGCTCGGTCAGGAAGCTGCTGTTGGTGCGGGCCAGCGCGTCGTGGGCGAGCTCGGGATCGGCCACGAAGACCGTGCGCTCGTCGAAGGCGAAGACGTCGCCGTGCTCGCGGTGGGTGCGCCGGAGGAAGCCGATGCGGTCGGTGTCGTAGGCGGGCGTGTTGCCCAGCAGCCAGTGCCCGCGCGGCCCCGGCGGCCGCCGGCACTCGTCGGCCTGTGCCATCAGGTCTCCCCCCGAAAAAGCCACAGGATCCCGGATCGGGATCCTGTCGTCGGTGCTCCGGCGGTCGCCGGTCGCGCTACTGGTCGTAGCCGTAGAACCAGTACGGGTAGCGCCCGCTGACCTGAGACCTGCCCATCAGGCGAGCGGCGACGTGGCGCAGCACGCGTGCCATGGTGACCTCCTATATCCATAGAACTAGATATGAGAATCTATCGTGTCACGCGTCGCTTGCGCATGCAACCATCCGCGGGGTACGGCGAGCGGCGCCCTCCGCACGAGCCGTCGATGACGGCCGGCCGTCACACCAGGGCGTGGCCGAACCGGCGGGCGAGCTCCGCCAGGTCCGGCTCGCCGTACTGCGCGACCATCTCGGTGAACCGGGTCGCCTTGTCCTCGCCGAAGCGGCGGATGCTCGCGGTGTAGGCGGCCGCGGTCAGGAACACCGCGGCGTCGTCTTGCTGCGGAACTTGTCCGCGTACTTGACATCTCCCCCAGCTGAAGCGGGGGACTCGACCCTCGCGGGTTGACCTTTCTGCTTCGCAGCCCGTTGCCGACCTGGGTTACCAGCAAGGAGCGGTGTGCCGCTCATCGGTCTTACACGAGCTCCACAGACCTGACTTCCCGCCAGCCCGGCGGTAGGCCCTGCCAGCTTGGTTCTCGCCGGCCAGGCCGCACCAAATTAGCACACCTGTCCACTCCCGCGACACCGGCGGACGCCGGATTCGCCTTGGCGGCGTACCGGCCTTTCCTTCGGATCTGCCGGTCGGTGGGATCGCGATGCGGTGACCTGGCACGGGTCATCGGATCCTCTCCAGCGGCGACGGCTGCCCGGCGCGGTCGCGCCCTCAGGGGGTCGGATCGGAGCTGACCACGACGGCGTCCGGGGCTGGCTGCCGGCCCTGCAGCAGGTGACGCAGCGCCGTGTTGAGGACCGCCACGATCGGCACGGACACCAGCGCGCCGACGATGCCGGCGATGGCGATGCCCGCGGCGAGGGCGACGATCACCGCGAGGGGGTGGATCGACACCGTCCGCCCCATGATCAGCGGCTGGAGCACGTGCCCTTCGAGCTGCTGCACCGCGATGACCGCGGCCAGCACGATCACCGCCGTGACCGGACCCTGGTCGACGAGCGCGACCAGCACCGCCACCGCGCCGGACACCGTCGCGCCGACGATCGGGATGAACGAGGCCAGGAACACCAGCGCGGCCAGCACGAACGCGAACTCGACCCGGAGCAGGACCAGCGCCAGCCCGATGCCGAGGGCGTCGATGAACGCCACGATGACGGTGGCGCGCACGTACGCGACCAGCGTCAGCCACCCCGCGTCGCCCGCCTCCAGCACCGGCCGCCGCGCGCGCCGCGGCACGGCGATCATCGCCAGCTGCCACAGCCGGCGGCCGTCGCGCAGGAAGAAGAACGTCACGACGATGATGAGCATGGCGGTGACCAGCAGCTGGAGGCTCGCGCCCGCGGTGGCGAACAGGCCGCTGGTGAGGTTCTGCCGGTTGTCGCGCACCCAGGTGCCCGCGGCGTCGAAGGTGACGTCGAGCTGGTGCGTGGACAGGTGCAGCGGCCCGGTGCGCAGCCAGTCACGGATCTGCTGCAGGCCGGCCGAGGCGTTCTCGCCCAGCTCCGGCGCTCCCTCGATGAGCTGGGAGACCAGCAGCGTGAGAAAGCCGACGGTGAGGATCACCCCGCCGAACAGGACGATCGCGGTGGCCAGCGACGGGGGCAGCCGCAGCCGGTGGCGCAGGATCTGCACCATGGGCGACAGCAGCGCCGACAGCAGCAGCGCGATGGCCAGCGGGACGAGCACCTGGGCCAGCCGGCCGGCCAGCGACAGCAGCACCCACGCGACGGCGGCCAGCACGAGCAGGCGCCACCCGGCGGCGGCGGCCAGGCGCAGCCAGTAGGGGACCGCGTGGTCCGGGTCGGCCGGCGCCTCGTCCTCGTGTTCGCCGCCGAAGTCCGGCAGCACGAGCGGCGTGCGGTCGCGGCCCGCGCGCAGCCGCTCCTGGGCGGCCCGCAGGCCGGCCTGCCAGCGGGCTTGGGCGATGGCCTCGGCGGTCGGCGGCGGGGCGGTGTCGGGCGTGGGCATGGCGGGGCTCCCGGATAGGCGGCGCGCGCGGAGGCAGTGATCCCGGTCGAAGGCGCGGGGCCGGCTGCGATGAGCGCCTACCCGCCCGTGCCGTGCGCAAACGCGGACCAGGGCTTCGCCGCCGGACCGGTGCGGACCGGCGGCCGGGTCGCCGCTTCGCGAAAACAGGAGTTACCTGTCGCATCCGGTGGGTATGGTCACGTCCAGCCGCCCGCGACAGGTGCGGCACCGTTCCGACCATCGGGGAGCCCGAGTTGACAGCCGTCGCCGCAGACCGACCGGCACCTTCGCACCAGCAGACGACGCTGGTGTTCAGCACGCCCGTCGAGCCGCAGCCCGAACCGCACGGCCGCGCCGCGACGACCCCTGCCGTCGTCGACCCGTTCGCCGTGCCGGCCGAGGTCGAGGGCGGCGCGGCCGACTGACCTCCGGCATGCCGTCGCGCCCCCGGGCCTGCCCGGGGGGCGCGACGCGTCTGAGGACGTGCCGCCCGACGCCGGCGCCGAGCAGCGCCCACCTGCGGCACAACCCGGTCACAACCTGAGGACAACCCGGTCCGCGTTACCTGGTCTCGCGGCCGGGTCCGCCGGACCGCTCCGGTACACGTGTCGCGGGTTCCCCGGAACGCCGCGGCGGGACGGAGTCCTCATGTCCATCACGCTCAGCCACCTCTCCCGCAGGATCGGCCTGCTCGGCGCGCTGACCGGCGTCGCGCTGGCGGCCGGTCTCGCCGCCAGCGCCCCGGCGCACGCCGCGACCACGCTGCGGGTCGCGACCGTCCAGTGTCTGGAGGAGACGGACGAGGTCGGCGACGACAGCCCGTACTTCCTGGTCTTCGCGGCCAGCCCGACGAACCCCTCCGCCACCGCCTTCGGCAAGTGGGGACCGGGCGGCTGGGACGCCGAGGTCGCCAGCGGCGAGACCTACTACCCGAACGCCGCGATCGCCAGTGGTGTGGGCAGCGGCTGGCTGCTCATCACCGTGATGCTGGAGGAGGACTACGACAACGACCTCAGCGCCGGCGAGATCACCAGCATCGGCAACAACATGTTCAACCAGTACCAGATCTCGTTCTGGAAGGACCAGGCCACGAAGATCTCCGAGCTGCGCAACACGCTGCGGAACACGACCAACCTGTACCTGAGCAACGACGAGCTGGTCGCCACGGCCAGCGGCACCGCGTCGGCGAGCGGGTCGTGGGCGCAGTACGTCGGCGACGGCGGCAACTACCGGGTCCGGTACACGCTGCCCTGATCGGCTTCGGACGGTGCGGCCGGCGGTGACCCTCACGGGGTCGCCGCCGGCCGCCTGCTCGTTCCGCTCCTGACGGCCGGATGGGTCTGTTTCAAAACGCGTGCCGCGCGATGACGTGCCTACGCGATGACGCGGGCGGGTCACCGGGCGGGTTCGCCGACGGGCAGGCGGATGGTGAAGGTCGTCCCGTGGCCGACGTCGCTGGCGACCGAGATCGACCCCTGGTGGTCCAGCACGATCTGCCGGGCGATGGACAGCCCGAGGCCGCTGCCGCCGCTGCCGCGCGTGCGCGCCCGGTCCGCCCGCCAGAACCGGTCGAAGACGTGCTCCCGGTCGGCGGGTGCGATCCCGCTGCCCTGGTCGATCACCCGCAGCAGCACGGCCTGCCCGGCCGGTACGGCCGCCAGGGTGATGGTCGTGCCGGCCGGGGAGTGCCGGACCGCGTTCGTGACGAGGTTGCCCAGCGCCTGCCGCAGCCGGTCCGGGTCGGCTCGGACGACCAGCCCGGGGTCCGCGGTCACGTCGAGTTCGACGCCGGCGGCCGTGGCCGACGGCTGGTGTGCCGTGCGGCAGCTCTCCAGCAGGTCACCGAGGCTCACCGCGGACCGGTGGTAGACGAGCCGGCCCGCCTCGGCCAGCGCGAGGGTCTGCAGGTCGTCGACGATCCGCTGCTGCAGCAGGGTCTCCTCGTGCAGCGAGCGGAACAGCGCCGCGTCGGCGGTGACCAGGCCGTCCTCCAGCGCTTCGAGGTAGGCGCGCAGGTTGGCCAGGGGCGTGCGCAGCTCGTGCGCGACGTCGGCGACCATGCGGCGTTGCTGCTCCTCGCCGTGCTGCACCGAGTCCGCCATGCGGTTGAACGTGACGGCGAGCTGGGCCAGCTCGTCGCCGCCGGCGACGGTGACCCGCTGGTCGAGGGCGCCTTCGCCGAAGCGGCGCGCGGCGAGCGTCAGCCCCCGGATCGGGCGCAGCACATGCCTGCTCAGCAGCAGGGTGCCGAGCAGGATCGGCACGGTGACCACCCCCACCGCCAGCGCGATCGGCGTGGCCGAGATGGCGGCCTCGTGGGAGGCGACGGCCAGCCGCAGCGGCACGGGGCCGATGCCGCTGATCCGGGACAGGAACGCCTCCTGCAGGCAGCCCAGCTCGGACCGGACCGGGTCGGCGCCGGCCGTCGCCGAGCCGGCGGGCGCCGGCGTGGGCGCGGCGGGCGTCGCGCCGGTCAGCGGCCGGCACCGCTCCACCTCGGCGAGGTCGAGCTCGAGCGACTGGGGCGTGCTGGCGATGCCTTCCCGGCACGTGCGGACGATGTCCTTGGGGACGTCGGGGTAGGCGAAGACCGGGACGCCGTCGGCGACGTCGACGGCCTTGGGGTCGAAGCCGTAGCGGGTCAGGCAGGCGGCGAAGCGGGTCTCCTGCCGGTAGAGCTCCATCGAGTTCGTCGCGAGCAGCCTGGTCTTGGCCCCGTAGGAACGGCTCGGCTCGAAGCGGGTCCGGGCGTCGATCGGCGCGCTCAGGTCGGTCATCGGCTCGACCGGCTGCTGGAGCAGCACCGCGGTGTCGACGATGGTCTCCGGCCGATCCTGCACGTCGAGCCGGATCCGGTGGCCGGTCTGCTGCGCCAGCCTCGTCGCCAGGTCGGCGACCCGTTCCCAGGTGCCGTGGTCGCGGCCGTACTGCGTGATCTGCTCGGCGATCCGCCGCATGGTCTGCTCCTGCGCCTGCGCCGACTGGGCGACCTCGCTCTTGGCGAAGGTCAGCGTGACGTAGGTGCTGGCGCCGGTCGCGACCAGCGCGACGAGGGCGACGAGCACGAAGACCCGGACGCGGAACGTCATGCGGCCGCCTGCGGTATCCGGTACCCGCGTCCGTAGACCGTCTGGACGTACCGCGGCTCGGCCGGATCGTCCTCGATCTTGCGGCGCAGGTTCATCACGTGTACGTCGATGGTGCGTTCCAGCACGTCCTGGTCGAAGCCGAAGGCGCGGTCGATGATCTGCGCCCGGGTGAAGGCGCGGCCGGGTTCGGCCGCGAGCACCTCCAGGATGCCGAACTCCTTGGCGGTCAGCACGATCGGGCGGCCGCCGACCGTCACCTCGAAGCGGCCGGGGTCGACCACCAGGTCCCCGACGACGAGCGGGGCCTTGGCCTCGGGGCCCGGCATGCCGGTGCGGCGCAGCAGCGCGCGGACCCGGGCGACGAGCTGGCGAGGGCTGAACGGCTTGGTGATGTAGTCGTCGGCGCCGAGGTCGAGGCCGAGCAGGATGTCGTTCTCGGTGCTGCGCGCGGTGAGCAGGATGATCGGCACGTCGGACTCGGCGCGCAGGATGTGGCACACGTCGAGCCCGTCGACCAGCGGCATCATCACGTCGAGGACCACGAGGTCGGGCCTGCGCGAGCGGGACTGGTCGAGCGCGGCGCGGCCGTCGGCCACCGACAGCACGCTGTGCCCCGCGTTCTCCAGATACATGCGGATGACGTTGGCCTGTTTGGGGTCGTCCTCCGCCACCAGGATCCGAGCCGACACTGCCCACCTCCCCGTTCCGGTACGCAGGGCAGTGTGCCCGCAGGGGTGTGAAGAACCTGTTAAGGGTGCCGCGCCGCCGGCACATCGGCCGCACACGGGATCTTGATCGGTTCTTGACAAGTGGCTCCCTACCGTCCGCTCATTGCCCGCAACGGGGAGAGGACGGCGCGAGAATGTGCGGATTCGTGGTTTTCATCAGCGCAGCAGGCGAGGGCGACGCGTGCGAAGCGGTGGCGGCGGGGCTGCGCCTGATCCGGCACCGCGGTCCGGACGACGCGGCGGTGGCGGCGGTCCAGCCCGGCGTGACCATGGGCTTCCAGCGGCTGGCGATCATCGACGTCGACGGCAGCCGCCAGCCCTTGACCCACGCGGCCCGCTGGGACCTGTGCTTCAACGGCGAGATCTACAACTACCGCGAGCTGCGCGACGAGCTCGTCGACGGGTACGGCGCGGTGTTCACCACCGACGGCGACGCCGAGGTGCTGGCCGCCGCGTTCCACCACTGGGGTCCCGAGGCCGTGCGGCGGCTGCGCGGGATGTTCGCGTACGTGCTGTGGGACCGGCAGGAGCGGCGGCTGCACGCCGGGCGGGACCCGTTCGGCGTCAAGCCGCTCTACTACGCGTCGACGCCGGACGGGCTGTGGCTGGCCAACGAGCGCAAGTCCCTGCCGGTCGGCGGTGGCCTGGACGCCGACGCCCTGGCGCACTACGTGTCGATGCAGTACGCCCCCGAGCCGTACACCTTGGACACCCACGTCCGCCGGGTGCCCGCCGGGTGCGCGCTCACCTACGAGCCCGGCGGGCAGGTCCGGCTGCACCGCCACTTCCAGCCGGACTTCGCCGCCCCGGCCCACGCCGACGAGCGCGTCCTGGCGGGGCAGCTGCGCGACGCGCTGCGCGACAGCGTGCGCGCGCACCTGGTCGCCGACGTCCCGGTCGGGGCGTTCCTGTCCGGCGGGGTCGACTCCAGCGCCGTCGTCGCCCTGGCCGCCGAGGTCAAGCCGGACCTGCAGGTCTTCTCCGCCGGGTTCGACATCGCCGGATACTCCGAACTGGACCTGGCGCAGGAGACCGCCGCAGGGCTGGGGCTGCGGTTCACCCCGACCGTCGTCTCGGCCGCCGACGTGCTGGAGGCGCTGCCGCGCATCGTCTGGCACCTCGACGACCCGCTGGCCGACCCGTCGCTGATCCCGCTGTACTTCCTCGCCCGCACCGCCGCCGAGCACGTGCGCGTGGTGCTGTCCGGGGAGGGTGCCGACGAGCTGTTCGGCGGGTACGAGATCTACCGCGAACCCTTCGCGACCGCACCCGTGCAGCGGCTGCCCCGGCCCGTGCAGGGCGCGCTGCGCCGGGTGTCGGCGGCCATGCCCGACGGGGTGCGCGGCAAGAGCTACCTGGACCGCGCGACCACCCCGCTGGAGCAGCGCTACTACGGCAACGCCCGCATCTTCGACGCCGAGCAGAAGGACCTGTTGCTGCGCGGCCGCCCGGCGGCGCTGCGCACCGACGTCACCGACGAGCTGTACGCCCGCACCGAGCGCCTCGACCCGGTCAGCCGCATGCAGCTCGTCGACCTGCACACCTGGCTGCCCGGCGACATCCTGACCAAGGCCGACCGCATGTCCATGGCGCACTCGCTGGAGCTGCGGGTGCCCTTCCTGGACCGGCACGTGTACGAGGTCGCCGCGCGGGTGCCGGCGGCGCTGCGGGTCTCGCCCGACACCACACAGACCAAGAAGCTGTTGCGCGCGGCGGTGGCCGGGCTGCTGCCCGCGCCGGTCGCCGAGCGGCGCAAGGTCGGGTTCGCCACCCCGGCCCGGGTGTGGCTGCGCGGCGAGATCGGCGACTGGGCGCACGAGCTGCTGTCGCGCTCGGCCGCGGGCGAGCACCTGGATCTGGCGTACGCCCGCAGCCTGCTGGTGGCCCACCAGCGGATGGAGGCCGACAACTCGCGCAAGGTGTGGACCGTGCTGATGTTCTGCCTCTGGCACGCCGTCTTCGTCGAGCGCTCCGTCGATCCGCACGCCGGCGTCGCGTCGCCGCGGTGGGCCGCGCGCAGGTAGCCGGGCGGGGACCACGTCGTCCCGCGGAAGCACGTGGGCACCGCGACCTGCGCCGCATGGGCCGAGGCCCGCACGGCGCAGGTCGCGGTGCCGCGTTCGGCGGGCGGGCTCAGCCGACGGCGGCGGTGACCATGCCGACGGTGTCCAGGGGCACCCGAGCCACGATCCGCGCGTCGGGGGCGATCACGCTGGTCGGCCCCCAGCCGATCCGTGACTCGTCCCGCGCGCCCGTGACATCGGCCGACACCAGCCACATCCGCGTCTCGCGTACCCGTTGCGCCCGCACCCCGTCGTGGCGGTCCCGCCACCGCACGGCGTTCTCCCGCCGCATCATGTTCTGCGCCGGTACGAGCAGCAGCCGCGCACCCTGCCCGGCCACCGCCGCCGCGGCCTCGGCGAAGCGGGTGTCGTAGCAGATGTTGATCCCGAACCGCACCCCGTTGCACACGAACGTCGGGTACTCCTCGCCCGCGGAGAACCAGCGCTCGCCCGCGGTCAGATGCGTCTTGCGGTACACGCCGACCAGCTCGCCGCCCGCGACGACCGCCGCGGAGTTGTACAGCTCGTCCCCGTCGGCCTCGACGAACCCGAACACCAGCATGGGCCGGAGGGGGCGCACCCGCCGCAGCACGGCGGCGAACCCGGCCGAGTCCACGTCCATCGCGCCGCTGTGGAGATGGCCCGGCTCGACCAGGTATCCCTGCAGGAAGCCCTCGGGGAACAGCAGCAGGTCCAGCTCCTGCGCCTCGGCCCGCTCGGCGAACCCCGCCAGGCAGGTCAGCGCCGCGTCCACGTCGCCGATGATCTCCGGGGTCTGGCAGGCCCCGACCCGCAGCACGGCACGCACCGGCAGATCCTAGCCGCGCAGGCACCGGCCGTGCGGCTCCGTCCCGCGGGCGGCCCGCCTTCACCAGACGATCACGACACCATCACCATCTCCCGCCCCCGACCATGATCTGCTCCACGGGTGACCGCCTCGAATACCCTCGACCAGATCGCCTACCTCGACCGGGCCGCCGGTAGCGACGCCGGCCGAAGCTACAAACGGGAGCTGCTTGCCGCGCTGGACCTGCGCCCCGGCCACACCGTCGTCGATGTCGGCTGCGGGCCCGGCACCGACCTGCCCGCGCTCGCCGCCGCGGTGGGCGCGGGCGGCTCGGTCGTCGGCGTCGACCACGACCCCGGGATGGTCGAGCAGGCTCGCACGCGGACCGCCGCACACCCGTGCGTGACGATCCGGGTCGGTGACGCCCACGCGCTGCCGCTCGACGATGCCGTCGCGGACCGGGCGCGCAGTGACCGGGTGCTGCAACACCTGGCCGACCCCGCCGCCGCCGTGCGGGAGCTGCGGCGCGTGCTCCGGCCGGGCGGCCTGGTCACGCTGGCCGAGCCGGACTGGGACACCCTCGCCATCGACGCCGCCGACCTCGCGACCAGCCGCGCGTACACGCGTTTCATCGTCTCGGAGGTCGTCCGCAACGCCTGCGTCGGTCGCGGGCTGGCCCGGCTGCTGCACGAGGCCGGGTTCGTGGTCGAGTCGGTCGCCGCGCGGGCCGTCCTGTTCCGCGACCATGACTCGGCGGAGGCGATCCTGCGGATGCCCGCCGTCGCGCGACGTGCCTGGCAGGCCGGAGCGCTTGACGAACCCGCCGCGCGGGCCTGGCTGGCGGGCCTGGAGCAGGGCCCCTTCCTGGCCGCGGTCACCTTCTTCACCGTGGTGGGCAGGGTCCCCGAGCACTGAGGGCCGCCCGCCCGCCACATCCTCCCGGGCTGTCGAAGCCGGTGGCGGGTACGCGGGCGGCTGGCTACGGTGGCGGGAGGGAGGATGACCTTGACGGACGGCACGCCGCGGCGGATACAGCGGGAGCGGAAGAAGGGCTGGCAGCTCCCGGAGGGCGCGGTCATCGTGACCAGGCCGACGCGCTGGGGCAACCCGTTCGCGGTCGGGGACATGGTGCAGCAGTTCCCGGGCGGGTACGCCAAGCACTACGCGGGCAACCAGCCGCCCGGGGTGTACCTCGGCGAGGACGCCGCCGGTCCGGACACGTACGAGATCCGTCCGGTCACCGACCGGGCCGACGCGGTCGAGCTGTTCCGGGCACACCTGCTGCGCTACCCCGCACTGCTGATCCCGCCGATCCGGCAGCACCTGCCCGGCAAGGACCTGGCCTGCTGGTGCCCGCTGATCGACGCCTACGGCAACCCGGTGCCCTGCCACGCCGACGTGCTGCTGCGCGTCGCCGCCGGTGAGGAGCCGTAGCCCGGCGGTGTCGGGCTCCGGCGGTAGGTTCCGACCGTGACCGACCTCGATGCCGGACGGTTCGCGGGCCTGCTGCACGCCTACGGCCGCGCCGACGACACCCCGCGGCACCTGGCCGCGCCCGCCGGCGGCGATCAGATGCCGCCATCGTGCAGGATGATCTCGGCGCCGGCCAGCACGCGCCCGTTGACCTGGATGTCGATGCGATGTGGTCCGGGGTGCAGGCGTCGCACGCTGACGTGCTGGAACGTGTGGCGGCGGGTCACCTGACGGGGGACCCCGGCCGCCAGCGTCGCCGTGGTCAGCTTGAACACCTTCGGCGCACGCGGGCCGCGCGCTCCGGCGTGATGGACCACGTAGTCGACGACCGCCCGGACGCCAGTGCCGGCGGTCAGCGTGAACGCGATCGTGACCTGCCCGCCGATGGCCAGCGTGCCCGGGGTGACGGTCAGGCCGGTGACGTCGACGTCCGCGGCATGGTCGAAGCCGAGCAGCTCCAGCGCCTCGGGCCGGCCCTGCTTGACCAGCGACCGCAGCGCATGGCGGATCACCCAGGCGGTGCCGTCGCCACCGGCGGCGGCCCAGCGCCGGGCCGTGCCGAGCGCGACGTCCGGATGGTCCTTGGTGATGTCGTTGAGGTGGTTGGCGACCGAGCGCCGCACGTACGGCTCGGGGTCGTCATGCAGCCGGTCCAGCAGCGGGATGGTGACCTGCGGGTCGGCCAGCAGGGGCACCCGGGTGGCCCACGGCAGCCGGGGCCGGGAGCCTTCCGAGGCGAGGCGGCGCAGGTGCTGGTCGGGATCGGCGGCCCACTCGTGCAGCCGGGCGAGGGTGCGGCCGGGGTGCGCGGCCAGGTACGGCCGGACGGCGAACTCGGCCGTGGCGTGCGGGGTCAGCGCCGCGAGGGTGGCCAGCGCGTCGTCGGGGTGGCCGAGCCCGTGTACGGCGACGTACTCGGTGGCCGGCCAGGCGCTCCACATGTCCAGCGGGGTCGCGGCGACGGTCTCGCGCAGGATCCGCGCGGCGTCCGGGAACTCCTGCGGCAGGAAGCGGCCGAGCTGGGCGGCGACCGCGGAGACGCGCTGCTTGAGCGCCAGCGGCGCCAGCCCGTGGCGCGCGGCCGCCCGGAACTCGTCACCGGGGAACGCCGGATGCACGCGCCTCACCGCCGCCGCCAGGCGCGTCAGGCTGGCGTCGTCGATGTGGTCCTTCAGCTCGGCCATCAAGGGACCGCCTTCCGTGGTGCGTGGCCGCCCGGCGGGTCGCGAGCCGGACGCCACCAGTAGACCTGGCACCTCTGACATGCGCGAAGACCCGGTATGCCGCGCCGGGCGGCCGGTCCGCGAACGGGTGCGGGACCAAAGACCCGGGCGCGCGGGTCCGGCGGCTCTGCCCGGTCTCCGTTCACGGCGACACAGTGTGGGTATGGCAGATGACGAGCCCGGGCCACCGGGCGGCGGGGCTCCGGCAGCGCCGCCCGCCGGGCCGTGTCCGTCCCCCTCCCGCCGAACAGGAGTGCCCATGACCAGCACCCGGCCCGTCGTCGTCGGCGTGGACGGCTCCCCGTCCAGCATCGCCGCCGCCTCGCACGCCGCGGCCGTCGCGGTCCGCCGCCAGGCCCCGCTGCACCTGCTGTACTGCCACGTCAACCCGGTGTGGGGCTACGGCACCATAGCGATGGCCGACGCGTACTTCGACGACACCGAGACCAGGGCCCAGATCGACCGGGACCTAGCCCAGGTGGTGGAGCAGATCCGCAAGGAGCAGCCGACCCTCGACGAGATCGACGCCCAGCAGGTCGCGCAGACCCCGGCCGCGGCCCTCATCGAGCGGTCGCGCACCGCAGCGGTGACGGTCGTCGGCAGCCGGGGCCGGGGCGGCTTCGCCGAACTGCTGCTCGGCTCGGTATCGGCCCAGGTCGCCGCCCACGCGCACGGCCCCGTCATCGTGGTACGCCCACCCGTGCCCGACTCGGCCGCCGAACCCGGCACGGCCGGGGACGTCGTGGCAGAGCCCGGCACGGCCGGGGACGTCGTGGCAGGGGAGCCCGGCGCGGCACCGGTAACCGAGGCCGCCGTGTCCGGACCGGTCGTCGTCGGCACCGACGGGTCGCCCGCCGCGCAGGCCGCGCTCGCCTTCGCCGCGCGGGAGGCCGCAGACCGCGAGGTGCCGCTGGTCATCGTGCACGTCTACTGGCCGGAGCCGTGGTTCGGCCGGGAGGGCGACGACGCCGAGCGGCAGGCCGAGGCCGAGCGCACGGCCGAGGACAAGGCGCAGCGGCTGCTGACCGACGCGACCCGGCTGCTGCTGGCAGACCACCCCGGCCTGGGCATCGAGACCCGTGCCGTACGCAGCCTGAACGCGGAGCACACCATGGTCGAGGCGTCCCGCGGCGCGTCGCTGACCGTAGCCGGCTCGCGCGGCCGCGGCGGCTTCGCCGGGCTGCTGCTCGGCTCGGTGAGCCTGACCCTGACCCATCACGCGCACAGCCCCGTCGGCGTCGTGCACGCCACCGACGACTGATCCCCGCCCGTCAGGCCGGCACCGGTGCATCCGGTGCCGGCCCGATCGTGTCCCGCCAGCCGTGAACCTCGCCCGCCTCCCGCCCGACTATGCATGGTGACGGGAGGGCGAGATGACCGATGAGCTGCTGGTCGTACGGGCCCAGCTGGGGGAGCGCGACGCGCTCGCCGAGCTGGTGGGCCGCTGGCGGCTGCCCGTGTGGACCTACGTGCGGCGCATGCTCGACGCCGAGCGTGCCGACGACGTCGCCCAGGAGGTCTGGCTGGCGGTCGTGCGCGGCCTGCCCCGGCTGCGCGAACCCGACCGGTTCACGCCCTGGCTGTTCACGATCGCCCGCCGCTCGGTCGCCGACCGGCTGCGCGGCGAGTACGCCGACCGGTCGGAGCAGCTCGTGTCGGACGGCACGACCGTCGCAGACCCGGTCGAGGCGATGGTGGACCGTGCCGTGCTGGTCGGCGCCCTGGCCGCGCTGCCGGTGCCGGAACGTGAGGTCCTCGTCCTGTTCCACCTGGAGGACCTGTCCCTGGCCGACTGCGCGCAGATCTGCGGCGTGCCCGTCGGCACCGTCAAGTCCCGGTTGAACCGGGCCCGCCGGATGTTGCGGGAGCACCTGGAGAGGGGTGTCGGAGATGAGTGAGCAGCCAGGCCGGACGGCGCAGGAGATCGTCGACCGGCTCGAGGCGTCGCTGTCGTTGCGGGCCCGCGTACGGGCGGTGACGGCGCTGCTGGCGGGCGGCCTCGGCGCGGCGTTCCTGTCCCTGCTGTGGCTGACCGAACCGGCGCCGCTGCCGGGCCGGACCCGGCTGGCGTTCGCGCTGTTCATCCTGATCTGCCTGGCCTGGGCCGGGTACGGCGCGCTGCTGCTCACCCGCAAGGTGGTGCTGTTCGCCACGGACCAGGTGGTGGCCGCCTGGATCGCGGTGGCCGCGTCGGCGACGACCACCGGCCTGCTGGCCGTGATCGCCGCGGAGCGCGGCACCGGGCTGTGGCCTGTGCTCGCGGTCGGCGGCGCGTTCGTCGCGGTGTCCGGCGCGCTGGCCGTGCGGGCGCACGCCCGCCGCGCGGGGCTGCTGCGCCGCCGACACGAGCTGACCCGCCGCGCGCGGGCATGACGCCCGAACGGCCGCGGGGGCGGTGACCGGCGCCCCACGGTGGCATCCGCCCCGGTTCTGCCGCGCGCCAGGTGGGCACGCGGCTTTCCCCCGAGAGGACAGACATGGTGCACAACGCGAAGTTCATCCGCCGCAGGTTCGGGACGGCGACCCTCGTCGCCGTCACGCTGGTCGTCGCGGGCCTGCTCGTAACCGGTGTGATCAAGCTGGTGACCTGACCGCCGCCCCGACGGATACGGTGCCCGGCGGGCGGGCAGCCCTTCGACGCGCCCGCCGGGTTCACCGAGGACAGCACCTGGGCCGTGGAACCGGGTGTGACCCGGCGTCCCACCCGACCCCGGGCTGCGCCACTCACCCCGGAACAGGACGGCCACATCATATGAACGTCAACCTATATGGTGATCAACACATGGTAGGGTTTGCGTGTGTCGGCAGCCACGGACGTCTCCGCGCAGACCGGTGACAAGCGGCGAGGTGTGAACTTCGGGTGGTCGCTCGCGATGGTGCTGCGCCGCTGGCAGGAGTCCGTCGAAGAGGCGCTCGAGGATCTGCCGCACGGCAGCCGCGGCTACCACATCCTGGCCGTCGTCGCGCACGAGGACGTGCCCACGCAGGGGGCGCTGGCCACCCGCCTGGTGATCGACCGCAGCGTCCTGACCTATGTGATCGACGACCTGGAGGCGGCCGGGCTGATCGCCCGGCAGCTCGACCCCCGTGACCGCCGGGCCCGCCGCATCGTGGCCACCGACCGCGGCCGCCAGGTGCTCGCCGCGGCGGAGGAGCGGGTCGCCCACGCCGAGGACCACGTGCTCGGCGGCCTGCCCCAGGAGCAGCGCGTCGCCTTCCGCGAGGCGGCCGAGCGCGCCGCCGAGGCCATCGTCGACGCCGCCCCGGGCACCGACCCCTGCCTCGCGGTGAGCAGCGTCCTCGACCAGCCGCCGTCACCGGCGCCCGCGGCCTGAGACGACGCGGTTCGGCACATCGAGTCCGCGTTCGCCGCGGCGAGCAACGGCGATGTCGTCAAGCCGGCGCTACGTGCGTCGGCACCCAGAACCGGAGACGGTCGCCGTCGGCCTGCCAGCGCAGCCCCCCGACCCGCTCGATGATCCGGCGGGAGGGCGTGTTCGCGGCGTCGACGGTGAGCAGGGCGCATTCGATGCCGAGTGCGGCCGCCGCACGCAGCGCGGCCGCCACCATCGGGGTGCCGTGCCCTCGGCCGCGCGCGGCGGGACGCAGGTCATAGCCGAGGTGGCCGCCCGACCGCCGCAGCTCGTCGGTGAGGCGGTGCCTGATGCGTACCGTGCCGAGGAACTCGGCGCCGTCGACCCACCACAGAGTGGTCTGCGGGACCTGCGTCTCGCGGCCCGGGCACTCGGTCGCGTCGCGCGCGAGATCCTCGAGATGCCGGTCGAACTCGCCGGCCAGCGCGGCGTCGTACCGCGGCTTCAGATACCGGCGCCTGCCTTCGGACCGGTACTCGGCGACGGCGCGCAGGTAGGAGTCGCGGACATGGTGGCTGGGCGGCACGAGGGCGGGCATCCGGCCATCAAAGCAGAGATCCACAGACGAAGAAGGCCCGTGCGGAAGGCGAACTCTCTCTTCGCTTTCCCTGGGCCCACTTTCATTGTATCGGTGGCGCAACCCGGATGGATCCGCCCGAATGACGATTTTCGGCTGCTGAACTGCGTTTAGCCTCGGCAGGCCACCCAAGCCCACGTTCCCGGGGAGCACTGTGCCTGACGCAAGGACATTGGAGATCGCCGACGAGCAGCGGATCGTCGATCAGGTCTACGAGCGGGTGGAGGTGATGCGGGCGCAGGCGCAGCAGCTCGAACGCGAAGGCCACCAGCGCGCCACCTCGGGTCTGACGACCGGGCTCGTCGAGCGCGACGCGATGGTGCTGCGGGCCGCCGAGCGGCTGCGCAGCCTGGATGCCGAGACCGAGGGCCTGGTCTTCGGGCGGCTCGACTTTGACGACGGTGAGGTGTACCGCATCGGCCGCCTCGGCCTGCGGGACGAGCACGCCGAGCCGCTGCTGGTGGACTGGCGCGCGCCCGCCGCGGCGGCGTTCTACCGGGCCACGTCGGGCGAGCCGCTCGGCGTGGTGCGCCGCCGCGTCATCATCTGCCGCGGCCCGCAGGTGGTCGACCTCGACGACGACCTGCTGGCGCCGGACGAGGCCGGCGACCTGCGGGTGCTCGGCGAGGGGGCGCTGCTGGCGGCGCTGCGGCGCTCGCGGGGCCCGCTCATGCGCGACATCGTGACGACGATCCAGCGCGAGCAGGACGAGGCGATCCGGGCGCCCGCCCGCGGCGTCACGCTCATCACCGGCGGGCCGGGCACGGGCAAGACGCAGGTCGCGCTGCACCGGGCCGCGTACCTGCTCTACACCGACCGGGGCCGGTTCGCCGACGGCCGGGTGCTGGTGGTCGGGCCGTCGACGGTGTTCACCAACTACATCAGCCGGGTGCTGCCCACCCTCGGCGAGGACAGCGTGCACCTGCGTGCCATCGGCGAGCTCGTCGACGGGGTGACCGCCGTCCGGCGCGACCCGGCGGTGGTCGCCGAGATCAAGGGCGCCGAACGGATGCTCGCCGTGCTGACCGAGCTGATGTGGCAGACCCCGCCGACCGCGCCCGACCGGCTGCGCCTGGTGTACGCGGGCCAGGTGCTCACCCTCGACGAGGCCGCCCTGACGACTGCCCGCGGCCGGGTGCGCGCCCGGGCGGACGAACTCGGCACGCCGCCCAACGGCGCCCGACGTCTCGCGGCGGCCGTCCTGCTGGACGCGCTGTGGGCCGAGGTCGACGGTGACCACCTGGACCGGGGGCTGTTCGCCGAGGACGTCGGCGACCGCGGCGAGTTCCTGCGCTTCCTGCACGCTTGGTGGCCGCCGCTGCACCCGCCGCAGGTGCTGGCCTGGCTCGGCGACGCCGACCGGTCCCGGCCCGTGCTGGACGCCGGGCAGGCCGACGTCCTCGCCGCGTCCTACCGCGACCGCGCGGACTGGTCCGTCGACGACGTGCCGCTGCTGGACGAGCTCGGCCAGCTGCTGGGGGAGCCGCCCGCCCCGGCGCGGCCGGCCGACACCGGCTGGCGGATCCGCGAGCTGACGACAGGTCATCAGACCGTCGAGACGTTCGCGCTCAGCTGCGGCCTGCACGACGGCTGGAGCCTGTACGCCCCCGGCCACCCGACCCCGATCGCGCTGGCCGGGCCGGGGATCGACAACGACGCGGTGCGCGCGGCGCAGCGCTGGGCCGAGGCGGTGGTCCTGCGCGAGGGGCACCGGGTCGTGGGCTGGACCGACGGGCAGGACCCGTACGGCGAGGACGCGTACGTGCCGCTGCTGGCCGAGCCGCTGCCGCCGCCCGAGCCGGTCGACGAGTCACCGGACGACATGGCCTACGCCCACGTGATCCTCGACGAGGCGCAGGACCTGTCGCCACTGGAGTCGCGGATGATCGCCCGCCGGGCCGCGTACGCGTCGATGACGATCGTGGGCGACCTGGGCCAGGCCACCCACCCGCTGGCCGCCGGGTCGTGGCCGGAGCTGCTGGCCCGCCTGGACCGGCGCGACAGCCGCACGCTCGAACTGCGCACCGGCTACCGCGTGCCGCAGGTCATCGCCGAGTACGCGGCCAGGCTCCTGCCGCCGGGCATCGCGCCCACCCACTCCTACCGGTCCGGCGGCGACCTGTCCGTGCGGCAGGTCGACGACCTGCCCGCGGCGGTCCACGACGCCGTACACGCGGCGCCGCGCGACGCGACGGTCGCCGTCATCGCGGCCGACCGGACGGCCGAGTCGCTGGCGCCGCCGGGCGACGGCGTGACCGTGGTGCCCGCGAGCATCGTCAAGGGCCTGGAGTACGACCACGTGATCGTGGTGGAGCCGGCCGAGATCCTGGCGGCCGAGCCCCGTGGCGCGAACCGGCTCTACGTCGTGCTCACCCGCGCCGTCGCGTCCCTGACGGTGCTGCACCGGGCACCCCTGCCCGCCGTCCTGCGCGACGCGGCCTGACCGACCCGGCGGTGGCACCGATTCCGAAAGTCGGCGTTCGCCTACAACCTTCGACCACATAGGACCCGTTACAGGGTATGCAGTCCGCGCACGACCTCCGTGCGCGGACTTCGTACGAATGGGGGTCCGATGTGAACGTACGACGATCTCGCAGTCTGGGCGTGCTGGCGGCCGTGGCGCTCACCGTCACGCTCGCCGGCGCCGGGCTGCGGCCGACGCCCGCCACGGCCGGTGAGGCAGGCCCGGCGGTGCTGCCGGCCGGGCGCACGTACACGGTCACGCTGCTCACCGGCGACGTGGTCACGGTGCACACCCGGGCCTCCGGCTGCCCCGTGGTCACGGTGCGGCCGGTGGACCCGAGCGGAGTGCTCGACCGCAGCTGCGGCCCCGACGGGCACGTGCGGGTCGTGCCCGGCCGGGTCGCCGCGCTGATCGGGACGGTCCTCGACGCGTCGCTGTTCGACGTCACCACGCTCATCCGCGAGGGCTACGACGACGCCTCCACCAAGGAGCTGCCGCTGATCGTGCGCCCGGCCGAGCAGTCGGCGCAGCGCAGGGCCGCACCGCCGCGCGGGCTGCACGTCTCCCGCTCGCTGCCCAGCATCGGCGCCGTGGCGGCCCGCCAGCCCAAGGCGAAGGGCCCGGACCTCATCCGCACCCTGTCCGCCGAGGCCGCCGCCGTCCCGGCCGCCGCCCGAGCGACCGCGGCGTCCGCGCGTACGCGGGTGTGGCTCGACCACCGGGTGCGCGCCACCGCGCAGACCGGCGGCGGCGCGGGGCTCGACGCGAACCTGAGCCAGATCCGCGCGCCGCAGGCCTGGGCCGCCGGATACACCGGCCAGGGCGTCACCGTGGCGGTGCTCGACACCGGCGCCGACTTCGGCCACCCCGACCTGCGGGGCCGGGTAGGGGACCGGGCCGACTTCACCGCCGAGGGCGGCGACGCCGTCGACCGGCACGGGCACGGCACCCACGTCGCGGCCACCATCGCCGGCAGCGGCGCGGCCTCCGCCGGGCAGCGCCGCGGGGTCGCTCCCGACGCGCGGCTCCTGGTCGGCAAGGTGCTCGACGACGGCGGCGAGGGCTCGGACTCCCAGGTCATCGCCGGTATGGAGTGGGCCGCGTCGCGCGCCGACGTGGTCAACATGAGCCTGGGCGGCTGGGAGCCCAGCGACGGCTCCGACCCGCTGTCGCTGGCCGTCGACGAGCTGACCGAGCGGCACGGCACCCTGTTCGTGGTGGCCGCCGGCAACGACGGGCCGTTCGACGGCAGCGTGTCGTCACCGGCCGCCGCCGCGTCCGCGCTGACGGTCGGCGCGGTCGACGGCGGTGACGTGCTCGCCGACTTCTCCGGCCGCGGCCCGCTGGTCAACACCCGCGCCGCCAAGCCCGAGCTGGTCGCGCCGGGCGTCGACATCGTCGCGGCCCGTGCCGCGGGCACCGGCCTGGGCGGGGTCGTCGACGCGCGCTACACCAGCCTCAGCGGCACGTCGATGGCCGCCCCGCACGCCGCCGGCGCGGCCGCGATCCTGGCCCAGCGCCACCCGGACTGGACGGCCGGCCGGTTGAAGGCCGCGCTGGTCGGCGCGGTCGAGCCGCTGGCGGGCGGCGACCCGTACGAGGTCGGCGCCGGCCGGCTCGACGCGGTGCGGGCACTGCACGGCGTGGTGAGCGAGCAGCCGGTCGTCAACCTCGGCATCTTCGCCCACCCGCAGACCGGCACCGCCGAGACGGCACTGTCCTGGACGAACACCTCGACCCTGCTGCCCCGGGCGCTGCGGTTCAGCGTCGCCGTCGCCGACCGGACCGGCGCCGCGGCCCCCGCGGGCACCGCGACCCTGTCCACGTCCGGAGCCGTCCTGCCGCCGGGCGGGAAGGCGTCGGCCGTGCTGCGCGTCGACCGGGCCCGGCTCGCGGCCCGGCCCGGCCTGTACACGGCCGTGGTCACCGCCCGCACCGCGGCCGGCGCGACGGTGTCGCGCACCCCGGTCACGTTCTACGTCGAGCCGCCCAGCTTCGACCTGACCCTGTCCGCGACCCCGCTGCCCGGCACGCAGCCGGGCACCGACAGCCTCATGCTCACCAGCATCGTGAACATCGACGATCCGAGCCTGTACTCCGACTACATCTCACCGTCGAGTGAGGAGACCGTCGTGCTGCGGTTGCCCGCCGGGCGCTACAGCATCGTGGGCTCGCTGTGGGACCTGACCATGACGGGCACCCGGATGGGCCTGGTCGGTGACCCCGACGTCGCCGTCACCGCCGACACCGCGCTGGTGCTCGACGGAGCCGCCGCCCGCCCGGTCACCGCCGCGGTGGACGGGGTCGACACCGTGCCCACCACGGTGGGCATCACCTACGAGCAGACGGGCAGGCGTGGCCCGGGCTGGTCGGACTTCGCGTTCGCCTGGGGCGAGGACGCCGCCAAGGGCAGCGTGTTCGCCGCGCCGATGACCGGGCCGGGGCTGGGCACGTTCAGCGTCCACGCCGCGTACGGGCTGGTCTCGGCGGACCAGGTGCCCAGCCCGTTCCTCTACGACCTGATCCGTCCGCTGGGCAGCGCGATCCCGCAGGATCCGCACTACCGGCTCGACGCCGCGGAGCAGGCCCGGCTGGCCCGCATCGACCAGCGGTTCCACCTGCTCGACGTGCCCGACACCCGGGTCGGGCACAAGCGCTACGGGTTCAGCCCCACCGGCGCGTACGTCGCCGAGACCTTCCTCGACAACGTGGCCACCGAGCGGGTGGACTACGTGACGCCGGGGTTCGCCTGGCTCGACGAGGCGTTCTACCCGGTGGGCGGCTGGTTCGACATGGTCACCCAGGAGGCGCAGCGCACCTACGCGCCGGGCAGCCGGCAGGAGCTGGTGTGGGTGCGCCAGCCGATGCGCACCGACTGGTACGACGATCCGGCGACCTCCTACAGCGGCTGCCGGCCGTCGTCGCCGTACCGCACGCGCGGCCTGCTGCACATCGAGCTGATCGACCTGACCGACCAGCACCAGCGCTTCGGGTGCTTCGGGTTCGGCGACGAGAACACCTCCTCGCTGAAGCTCTACCGTGACGGGTCGCTGGTCGGCGAGCGGCGCGCACCGTACGGCGACTTCGAGATCCCGCAGGCGGCCGGCCGCTACCGGCTCACCTACGACCTGGACGCGAGCGCGGTGTTCCCCGTCTCCACCCGGGTCTCCACGGCGTGGACCTTCCGCTCGGCGGGTCCGGCCGGCACGGGCCGGGTGCCGCTGGCGCTGCTGGCGGTGGACTACGCGCTGCCGCTGGACCGGGCAAACCACCCGACCGCGGGCACCGGCGTCTTCACGGTGCGGCAGGCACACGGTGTGGCACGGCAGGAGGTGACGTCGTTCCAGCTGTGGACCTCACTCGACGACGGCGCCACCTGGCAGTCCGTGGCGGTGGGCCGGGACGGTGCGGACGCGTTCACCGCGCGGCTGCCGATGCCTGCGGCGGGGCAGGCGGTGTCGCTGCGGGTGAAGGCCGACGGCTCCGCAGGCAGCGGCATCGACCAGACCATCATCCGCGCCTATCGCGCCGGCTGATCCGGCCGACGGCACAGGGAGGGCGGCGGCTCGACGATGCGGGCCGCCGCCCTCCGGCCGTCGTGCCGCGCGCAGTTTCGGGGAAAGTGCAGCAATCCGCAGCGGGATTCGTGCGGTTTCCCCGAATTCGCGACAGCCCGGCCGAGAGCGTTGGTGCCGTTCGTGTCCGCCAGGCGACACAACCGGGGCCGGGTGGCCCGGTAGATTCCGGACGTGAGGATTGTCGATGTGTTGATGTTCGGTGCAGCAGCTCACAGCCGCGCGGTTGATGTTGTGGGTATGCCGTAACGCGCTGCGACGCAGCGGTGTGACGGGCGTGTAACGGGCCGTCCCTACCGTCGGTGTGCGGCTCGGTCGCCGACCGTGGCACCGACCCTGCGCGAAGGGTGGTGCATCGCCAGTGCCCGAGGTGGACGGCGTCACGCAGGTCCGCACCGTGTGCTCGTACTGCGGCGTGGGTTGCGGCATGGTCCTCGACGTGGCCCGCGACGCCGACGGCCGCCGCCGGGTCCTGAAGCTGGCGGGCGACCGCGCGCACCCGGCCAACCGGGGCCGCCTGTGCACCAAGGGTGCGACCAGCGTCGACATGCTCGCCGCGCCCGGCCGGCTCGGCACCGCACGGCTGCGCCCCGAGCGCGGGGCGGCCGCCGTCGACGCCGAGCTGGACCACGCGATCAGCGAGACCGCCCGGCGGCTGCGCGCGATCGTCGACGAGCACGGCCCCGACGCGGTCGCGTTCTACGTCTCCGGGCAGCTGACGATGGAGGCGCAGTACCTGGCGAACAAGCTGGCCAAGGGGTTCATCGGGACCGGCCGCATCGAGTCGAACTCGCGGCTGTGCATGGCCAGCGCGGGTTCGGGCTACAAGCTGTCGCTCGGCGCGGACGGGCCGCCCGGCTCGTATGAGGACTTCGACCACGCCGACGTGTTCCTGGTGATCGGGTCCAACATGGCCGACTGCCACCCGATCCTGTTCCTGCGCATGATGGACCGGGTCAAGGCGGGCGCGAAGCTGATCGTGGTCGACCCCCGGCGCACCGCCACCGCGGACAAGGCCGACCTGTTCCTGCAGCTCCGACCGGGCACCGACCTGGCACTGCTCAACGGGCTGCTGCACCTGCTGGCCGCCGGCGGTGCCCTCGACGAGGCGTTCATCGCCGAGCACACCGAGGGCTGGGACAACATGCCGGGGTTCCTGGCCGACTACCCGCCGCAGCGGGTCGCCGAGATCACCGGCCTGGCCGAGGACGACCTGCGCCGCGCGGCGGGCTGGATCGGCGCCGCCGGGGCGTGGATGAGCTGCTGGACGATGGGCCTCAACCAGAGCACCCACGGCACCTGGAACACCAACGCCCTGGTCAACCTGCATCTGGCCACCGGGGCGATCTGCCGCCCCGGGGCCGGGCCGTTCTCGCTCACCGGGCAGCCGAACGCCATGGGCGGCCGGGAGATGGGATACATGGGTCCCGGCCTGCCCGGTCAGCGCTCGGCGCTGTCGGCGGCCGACCGCGCGTACGCCGAGCAGGTGTGGGGTCTGCCCGCCGGCACCGTGCGCGCCGAGGGCGGGCGGGGCACCGTCGACATGTTCGAGCGCATGGCCGCCGGTGAGATCAAGGCGTGCTGGATCATCTGCACCAACCCGGTCGCCTCCGTCGGCAACCGCCGCACCGTCATCGAGGGCCTCGAAGCCGCCGAGCTGGTGATCACCCAGGATGCCTACGCCGACACCGAGACCAACGCGTACGCCGACATCATGCTGCCCGCGGCGATGTGGGCCGAGACCGACGGCGTGATGGTCAACTCGGAGCGCGGCATGACCCTGACCCGCCAGGTGGTCGACCCGCCGGGCCAGGCGCTGCCGGACTGGCGGCTCATCGCCCGGGTCGCGGCCGAGATGGGCTACGCCGACGCGTTCACCTATCCCGACGCGGCCGCGGTCTTCGACGAGATCCGGCGGTTCGCCAACCCGGCGACCGGATACGACCTGCGCGGGGTGACCCACGAACGGCTCGCCGCAGGGCCGGTGCAGTGGCCCGCCGCCCCGGACGGCCCCGCGCGCAACCCGGTGCGCTACCGCAACGACGGGGTGAGCCAGGACGTACTGACCCGTGCCGACGGCACCCGGCCACGGCTGGCGTTCCCGACGGCCACCGGCCGGGCCGCGTTCCACCCGCGCCCGCACCTGCCGCCGGCCGAGCTGCCCGACGACGACTACCCGTTCCTGCTCAACACCGGCCGCGTCCAGCACCAGTGGCACACCCTCACCAAGACCGGCAAGGTCGCCAAGCTGAACCGGCTCAACCCCGGCCCGTTCGTCGAGATCCACCCGGCCGACGCCGCAGCCCTCGATCTGAGCGACGGCGACCTGGTCGAGGTCGCCTCCCGGCGCGGCCGCGCGGTCATCCCGGCGGCGGTCAGCGACCGGGTCATGCCCGGCGCCTGCTTCGCCCCGTTCCACTGGAACGACCTGTTCGGGGAGTACCTGAGCGTCAACGCGGTGACCAACGACGCCGTCGACCCGGTCTCGTTCCAGCCCGAGCTGAAGGCCTGCGCGGTCGCGCTGACGAAGGTCGCCGTCCAGCCGTCGCCGGCCGATGCCGCGGTCGCCGTCCCGGACGGGATCCTGCCCGCACCGCAGGCGGACCGGGCACCGGTCGGCGGCGTGGCCGGGTTGTGGACGCTGCTCGACCTGTCCGACGGCGACATCCCCGAGCTGGGTGCTGAGCAGCGCCGCTACCTGGCCGGGTTCCTCACCGGGCTGACCGCGTCGCCGCCCGCGCCCGGCCAGGTGCCGGTGCTGCCGCCGTCGGCGCCGTTCGCGCCCGCCGAGCGGGTGTGGCTCGACGGGCTGCTCGCCGGGGCGTACTCCCGCGAGCGCCGGCCCGAGCCGGGCGGGGCGGCGACCGCCCGCACCGTGCACATCCTGTGGGCGTCGCAGACCGGCAACGCCGAGGACTTCGCCACCACCGTCGGCCGCCGCCTGGCCGACTCGGGCTGGCGCCCGGCCGTGCATGACATGAGCTCCCCGCTGCGGCAGGTGCTCGCCGACGACGCCGACCTGCTCGTGGTCACCAGCACGTTCGGCGACGGCGACGCGCCCGACAACGGCACCGGCTTCTGGCAGGCGCTGCGCGGCGACGACGCGCCCCGCCTCGACGGGCGCCGGTACGCCGTGCTCGCCTTCGGCGACTCCAGCTACGCCGACTTCTGCGGGCACGGCCGCCGCCTCGACACCCGCCTGGCCGAGCTCGGCGCCACCCCGCTGCTGGCCCGGGTCGACTGCGAGCCCGACTACGACCACACCGCCCGCGGCTGGCTCGACCAGGTCCTCGCCGCGCTCGCCGGCCCGGTCGCGCTGCCCGCCGGCCCGGCCCGCACCGGCCGGGCCACCAAGGACGCGCCGCTGGCCGCCGCGCTGACCGGCAACCGGTTGCTCAGCCTGCCCGGCTCGGCCAAGGAGGTGCGCCAGTTCACCTTCGACACCGCCGGGCGGCTGCCGTACGAGACCGGCGACGCGCTCGGCGTATGGCCCGTGAACTGCCCCGACCTGGTCGCCGAGTGGCTCGCGGTGACCGGGCTGCGCGCCGACGAGACCGTCGAGGTCCCCGGCCACGGGCCGCTGCCGCTGGGCGAGGCGCTGCACCGCCGCCTGGAGCTCACGAAGGTGACGCCGGACCTGGTCCGGCTGGTCGCCGAGCGCGCACACGACCCGCGCCTGGCCGCCCTGCTGCGCGCCGAGAACACCGGCGAGCTGGCGAAGTGGACCTGGGGACGGCAGGCCGTCGACGTCGTCGCCGAGCGCCCGGTGCGCGCCACCGCGCAGGAGTGGGTCGACGTGCTGCGCCGCCTGCAGCCGAGGCTGTACTCCATCTCGTCGAGCCCGCTGGTCGACCCGGACCGGATCAGCCTCACCGTCTCCGTGGTCCGCTACGGCGGCCCCGCCGGGCAGGCCCGCAAGGGCGCCTGCTCCACCTACCTCGCCGACGCCGCGCCGGGCACCGAGGTGGACGTGTTCGTGCAGCGCTCGCCGCACTTCCGGCCGCCCGCCGACCCGGCCACGCCCATGATCATGGTCGGGCCGGGCACCGGGGTCGCGCCGTTCCTGGGCTTCCTGCACGAGCGCCAGGCCACCGGCGCGACCGGCGGCAACTGGCTGTTCTTCGGCGAGCAGCGCCGCGCGACCGACCACTACTACGCGGCGGAGCTGGCCGCGCTGCGCGCGCGGGGCACCCTCACCCGGCTGGACCTGGCGTTCTCCCGCGACCAGCGCAACAAGGTGTACGTGCAGGACCACATGCGCGAGCACGGGGCGCAGCTGTGGTCCTGGCTGGCCGACGGCGCGCACCTGTACGTGTGCGGCGACGCGAGCCGGATGGCCAAGGACGTGGACCGGGCGCTGCGCGAGATCGTCGCCGGGCACGGGCACCTGGCCCCCGACGGCGCGGCCGCGTACGTGGAGCAGCTGGTCGCGGACCGCCGCTACGTGCGGGACGTGTACTGACGGTCCCCGCCGGGCCGCGCCGTACTTCTCCCGTGACGGCGTGGGAAGGACTGATTCGACCGCTTATGTGCATAGAGTTGTCGGTCGGTCCTTCGGCGGACCCGCGACCGGGGAGTTGTCCATGAGCATGGCATTGCCGCACATCCGTGTCCTGGCCCGGCGCCTGCTCTGGGCGCTGCTGGCGATCCACGTGCTCAGCCTGGCCAGCAACTTCCTGTTCCACGGGCTCGGCTACGGCCGCAAGGTGCACGCCGCGATCTGGCTCGCGACGTTCTTCAACGTCGACGAGCAGCAGAACCTGCCGGCCTGGTTCTCGGCCGGGGTGCTGCTGCTGACGGCGTGGATCCTGTGGGAGGTCGCGGGCGCGGCCGGCGCCGTCGGCGAGTACCGGTACGTGCGGCACTGGCGCATCCTCAGCGTGGTGTTCGCGCTGCTGTCGCTGGACGACATGACCGACGCGCACCGCGTGCTGCGGGTCGGGGCGCTGGCCGCGCTCGGCAACGCGTCGTCCTGGCTGCTGGTGGCCGCGCCGCTGGTGCTGGTCTTCGCGGTGGCGTACGTGCCGTTCCTGCTGCACCTGCGGGCGCGGACCCGGTGGATGATCTGCGGGTCGGCGGCGGCGTTCGTGATCGGCGTGACCGCCGTCGAGGCCGTGGGCATGCTGACCGGCCGCAACCTGCTGGCCCACCTGCCCGGCCAGGAGCTGACCGGCGCGGCGTACCTGCGCTACCTGGTGGCGGCGTCCACCGAGGAGCTCATCCAGGGCGCCGCCGTCATCGCGTTCCTGTACGCCGTGGGCACCTGCCTGCACCGCTACCGGGAGCTCGCCGAGACCGACGCGGCGCCGCCGCAGCAGCCCGGCGCCCGCGAGGGCCGGGGCGCGGTGGTTTCCGCCTTCCGCGGCCCGCGCCCGCAGCCGCGAGTCTGAACGCCGCCGCGCGGACCGGGCGCGCCGCCGACCGCATCACAGGTTTCTCCAAGCTTGGCCGACTGTCCATGACCGCGGCACGGCGCGCCCTACCGTGGTCACATGCGAATCGTCCGGATAGTCGGAGTCGGCGTCCTCTCCGCCACCCTGCTCGCCGGCTGCCTGCCGGGGTTCGGCGGGTCCGCCGACGTGGGGCTCGGCGGCATCGGCGATCCGTACTTCCCGACCTACGGCAACAGCGGCTACGACGTCACCCGCTACGGGCTGAAGGTCAGGTTCGACCCGGCCACCGGACGGCTGGACGGGACCACCACCGTGCAGGCCACGGCCACCCAGCAGCTCGACCGCTTCCACCTCGACCTCTACGGCCTGACCGTGAGCGGGGTCACCGTCGGCGGCCGCCCCGCCCACGCCGCCCGCGAGGGCGACGAGCTCGTGATCACCCCGGCCGCGCCCGTCGCCAAGGGCGCCGCGTTCACCGCCGAGGTCACCTACGGCGGGCGGCCCGCCGACACCCCCGATCGCGACGCCGAGAACAACGGGTTCTTCACCAGCCGCCGCGGGGCCGTCGCGGTCGGCGAGCCGCAGTCGGCCGCGGCCTGGTTCCCGGTCAACGACCACCCTCGTGACAAGGCCCTCTACGACATCGAGCTGACCGTGCCCGACGGCTACAGCGGGATCAGCAACGGCCTGCTGCGCGGGCGCACCCAGCGCGACGGCTGGCAGACGTGGCAGTGGGAGGTCACCTCGCCGATGGCCTCCTACCTGGCCCTCATGGCCGTCGGCCGGTACCGGGTCGCCCAGGGGGAGCACAAGGGCAAGCCGGTGATCACGGCGATCGCCGAGAAGGTGCCGGTGGGGGAGGCCGACCGCAACCTGGCCCGCTCGCCGGAGGTCGCCGACTTCCTGGAGACGATCGCCGGGCCGTACCCGTTCGACGCGTACGGCGGGGTCGTGGTGGCCGAGCGCCGGGTCGAGGACGAGATGGAGAGCCAGACCCGGCCCGTCTACACCGCGCAGACCTGGGCGGACGGCCCTGACACGGGCATCCTCGCCCACGAGTTGGCCCACCAGTGGTTCGGCAACAGCGTGTCGGTGGACACCTGGCGCGACATCTGGCTCAACGAGGGCTTCGCGACGTACGCCGAATGGCTGTGGCTGGAGCACGACGGCGGCCCGAGCGTGCAGCAGCAGTACGACCAGCGCTACGCCGACCGCGGCTCGGACCTGTGGCAGGTCCCGCCGGGTGACCCGGGCCGGGAGGAGATCTTCTCGGACAGCGTGTACGAGCGCGGCGCGATGACCCTGCACGCCCTGCGCAAGCTCGTCGGCGACGAGACGTTCTTCGGCATGCTGCGCACGTGGACCGACCGGCACCGCGACGGCAACGCCGGCACCGCCGACTTCATCGCCCTGGCCGAGCAGGCCGCCGGGCGGCGGCTTGACGGGTTCTTCGACCAGTGGCTCTACACCAAGGGCCGGCCGTCCTGAGCGCACCCGACCGGGGATTCCCCGGCGTGCACCTGCCGGGATCGCGCGCAATCAATTGCTAACTTTAGCAACTTCAGATTCTCTGTAGTCTGAGGTGGTGGCGCGAACAAGTCACGCGACGACCGACCGGCCCGCCCCCACGCGACCCACCCGCACGGGCGGGTACGGTTTGCTGCAACAGGGGAGGTGGATCGGTGAGCAAGCCGCTGTATCAGGCCAAGGCGGAGTTCTTCAAGGCGCTGGCGCACCCGGCCCGCATCCGTGTGCTGGAGCTGCTCTCCGAGCGCGAGCACTCAGTCGGGGAGATGCTGCCCGAGGTCGGCCTCGAGTCGGCCCACCTGTCCCAGCAGCTGGCGGTCCTGCGCA
The DNA here is from genome assembly GCF_040675365.1 of Catellatospora sp. NPDC049609. Lineage (NCBI taxonomy): Bacteria > Bacillati > Actinomycetota > Actinomycetes > Micromonosporales > Micromonosporaceae > Catellatospora > Catellatospora sp. NPDC049609. Next base: position 57,970 of record NZ_JBFAOU010000001.1, read on the forward strand.
AGATGAACCTGGTGGTGACCCGCAAGGAAGGGTCGACCGTCTACTACTCGCTGGTCAGCCCGCAGGTCGCCGAGCTGCTCGCCGTCGCGCGCCGCATCCTCACCGAGGTCATCGCGACCCAGGTCGGGCTCCTGGACGATCTGCGCGCCGCGCAGGCGGGCAGCCACGTCTAGCCGCTCCCCGGCACCGATCCGCCCGGCGGGAAGTCCCCGCCCGCTCCCGAGCGCGGTGGCGATGACGTCCCCCGGCGACGCGAGCGTCGGACCGCACGCACACCCCGGACAGGACGCGGCGGCGATCGTCCACCTCTTCGCCTGCCTGGCCTGCGCCGACGACGAGCGGGCACCCCAGCAGGCGCAGCCGGGCGGCCCGGCCGGCGAGCGCTACCGGCAGGGCGTCGCGCACGGCCGGCGGGTGGAGCAGGAGCTCGTGGCGCGCCTGGCCGCGATGGCCGCGGGCCGGCGCCGCACGCCCGTGCACATCCCGTACGACCCGGTCCGGGCCGCCGACGCCGACTACCGGCGGGGCATGGCCGCCGGGCGGCGCATCGTGCACGAGTCGGTGCTGGTCTCCCACCGCATGATCACGGGGGAGGCCTGCCCGGTGTGCGCGGGCACGGGCACGTCCGGCCACCACGACGCCTGCCGGTACGCCTGAGCCGCCCGGCGGGCTAGCGCTGTTCGGGCAGGGCGGCGTCGGGGGCGTCGGCGGGCCGCTGGTACACGTCCGGGATGCCGTCGTGGTCGGCGTCGACGGCCTCGGCCTCCGCCAGCCGGCGGTAGGCCCGGTCGCGCAGGCGCAGCACCACGGCCGCGGGCAGCGCCGCGGCCAGCGAGCCGGCCAGCACGGCGATGGTGGCGTCCGTGGCAGTGGCCGAGCCGGGCCCGAACGCCAGATCGGTGATCAGCAGCGAGACCGTGAAGCCCATGCCGGTCAGCATCGCCAGCCCGGCCACGTCGGCCCAGGACAGGCCGTCGTCGAGCCGCGCCGCCGTGAACCGGGCGACGAGCACGGTCGCGGCCAGCACCCCGATCACCTTGCCGACCACCAGGCCCGCGACGATGCCCACCGACACCGGCGAGGACAGGGCGGCGGCGAGCCCGGCCGGGCCGCCCAGCGGCACCCCGGCGGTCAGCAGCGCGAACACCGGGACGGCCAGGCCCGCCGAGATCGGCCGGAGCCGGTGCTCGAACCGCGCGGCCATGCCGTCGCCGGCCGCGCCGCGCCCGCCGCGGGGCAGGACGGGGACCGTGAACGCGAGCAGCACGCCCGCGACGGTCGCGTGGACGCCGGACGCGTGCACCAGCGCCCAGGTGGCGAACGCCAGCGGGACCAGCAGCCACGGCGAGCTCCTGCGGAGCTGCGCGGCCAGGGCGAAGGCGGCCAGCGGCAGCAGCGCCGCGACCAGCGGCAGCGGGTGCAGGGTCTTGGTGTAGGCGAAGGCGATGATGACGATGGCGATGAGGTCGTCGACCACGGCCAGGGTGAGCAGGAACGTGCGCAGCGCCGACGGCAGGTTGCGCCCGACGACGGCGAGCACGGCCAGCGCGAAGGCGATGTCGGTCGCGGTGGGGATCGCCCAGCCCTGCAGCGCGGCGGCGTCGGCCCGGTTGACGGCGGCGTAGATGAGCGCCGGCACCAGGACGCCGCCCGCCGCGGCGGCGACGGGCACCACGGCGCGGCTGGGCCGGCGCAGGTCTCCGGCGACGAACTCGCGTTTGAGCTCCAGCCCGGCTACGAAGAAGAAGACGGCCAGCAGCCCGTCGGCGGCCCATACGCCCAGCGGCAGGTGCAGGTGCAGTGCCTGCGGCCCGACCGAGTATGCGCGCAGCGCCTGGTAGGTGGGCGCCCACGGTGAGTTGGCCCAGACCATCGCGATGACGGCGGCACCGAGCAGCAGGGCGCCGCCGACGGTCTCCAGGCGCAGGATCGCGGTCAGCCGCCGGAGCTCGGCCCAGGAGCCCCGCCCGAAGATGACGTTCCCGCGGGTGGGCTCGATCATGGCGGGTCTCCTCCGGTCAGGCGGACAGAACTCGCCGACCAGACTTCCCGGCACACCGCGTCCCACTCTACCGGCAAGATCGCCCGGCCGGGCGATCCGGGCGCCTGCCAGGACCGGCGGGACCGGCTTCCCGTCGGGCGGGCGGGACTTCGCGCGCGGCGGTTTCCGCAGGTCGAGCGCGGGGCATGCCTAACGTAGGACGCGGCGTCTCGTGCCGCGTCCGCTCGGCCCGGTGCGGGTGCGAGTCCCCGGCGAGGTCAGGAGGCAGACGATCATGAATGAGCCCCAGCAGCAGCCCCCCGGCACGCTCCAGGCGATGGAGCACAAGCCCGACCACGGGGAGCAGAGCTACCAGGGGAGCGGGCGGCTGGCGGGCAAGCGGACCGTGATCACGGGCGCGGACAGCGGCATCGGCCGCGCGACCGCCATCGCGTTCGCGCGCGAGGGAGCCGACGTGGTCATCGCGTACCTGAGCGAGCATGAGGACGCTCGCGAGACCGCCAAGCTGGTCGAGGACGCGGGCCGCAGGGCCGTGCTCGTCCCCGGCGACCTGTCCCGGCGCGCGGACTGCAAGGCGCTGATCGACACGGCGGTCCGCGAACTGGGCGGGATCGACGTGCTCGTCAACAACGCCGCGTACCAGATGACCCACGAGAGCGTGGAGGAGATCTCCGACGACGAGTGGGAGCACACCTTCGACGTCAACATCACCGCGATGTTCCGGCTGGTGAAGGCGGCGCTGCCGCACCTGGCGGCGGGAGCCTCCATCATCAACACCGCGTCGGTCAACTCCGACATGCCGCGGCCCACGCTGCTGCCGTACGCCACGACGAAGGGCGCGATCGCGAACTTCAGCGCGGGGCTGGCCCAGCTGCTGGGCGAGCGCGGGATCCGGGTGAACAGCGTCGCGCCCGGTCCGATCTGGACGCCGCTCATCCCGTCCACGATGCCGCCGGAGCACGTCGCGGAGTTCGGGAAGAACACCCCGCTGGGCCGGCCCGGCCAGCCCAAGGAGGTCGCACCCGTGTTCGTGCTGCTCGCCTCGGACGAGGCCAGCTACATCTCCGGCGCGATGGTGCCGGTGACCGGCGGCAAGCCGATCCTCTGACGCCCGCCCGGCGCCGTGCGCCACCTCGTCGGGGTGGCCGCACGGCGTCCGGCGTGCCCGGCCGGCTCAGTCCGGAGGCTCGCCGACGGAGTCGGGCTCCTCGCGGGCGAGCCGGTCGCCGAGCGTGCCGCTCCGGCGCTGACCGCCGGCCGTGGTGCCGTAGTCGTCCATGCCCTGCGGCGGAGTGTCGCGGTCGCCGGGCATCGTCTGCGGGTCGCGGTCCGGCTCGTCACCCGTGGAGACGTGCCGGTCCTGCGCGACCTGGTCGTCGGCGTGCTCGGGCAGGTCGCCGTCGGACGGCTCGGGCAGCGGCTCCGCCTCGGGCGGCGGCTCGAAGTCCTCGGCGGGCGGGGTGAACCTGGATTCGCTCATGTGTGGCCCCGTACCCGGCCGGCCGGCATCTCACACGCCCGGCCCGGTGCACCGGCGGCCTTCAGGACAGGACGTCCATCGCGGTCTGCTCGGCCCGCTGCCACAGCGCCGCGTCGGCGAACGCGGTCTCCACGTCCGTGTCGGCGTCCATCCCTTCCGGCGGTGCCAGCGTGCCGGCGCCGAACACGTCCACCACCCGCGGGTCGACGTACGACGCGCGGGCCACCGCCGGGGTGTTGCCCAGCAGCTGCGACGCCGCGCGCATGGCGTCGGCCACCGCCCGCCTGCGCCCCGTGGCCGTCGCGCACCGGCCCGCCGCGCACAGGCTCACCAGCGCGGCGACCGTGCCGTGCCAGGTGCGGAAGTCCTTGGCCGTCACGTCGGCCCCGCTGATCTCGCTCAGGTAGTCGTTGACGTCGCCGCTCTTCACGTCACGCCAGGCGCGCCCCTCGCGGTAGGCGAACAGCTCCTCCCCGGGATCGGCACGGCGCAGCAGCGCCCGCACCACCGCCGCGACCGCGCCGTCCTCGACGCTCACCGTCGCCTCAACGCCGCCCTTGGCGGGAAAGCTCATGGTGAGCTCGTCCCCGCGCACCTTGACGTGGTCGCGCCGGATCGTCGCCAGCCCGAACGTCGCCTCGCCCAGGTCGGGGTCGTCGACGGCGTACTGCTCGCCGCCCACCCGCACCGCCGTACGGTCCAGCAGCCGGACCGCGGCGGCGAGCACCCGCCGCCGCGACAGGCCCCGGCCGGACAGGTCCTGCTCGACCTGCGCGCGCAGCCGCGGCAGCGCGGCGGCGAGGTCGGCCAGGTGCGCGAACTTCTTGCGGTCGCGCTGGGCCCGCCACTGGTCGTGGTAGCGGTACTGCCGGCGGCCGGCCGCGTCCACCCCGACCGCCTGGATGTGGCCGCGCTCGTCGGGGCTGATCCAGACCTCCTGCCAGGCCGGCGGCACCGCCAGCGCGGCGATGCGCGCCAGCGTGGCCCGGTCGGTCACCCTGTCGCCCTCGTACGAGTACGAGAAGCCGCTGCCCCGGCGGCGGCGGGTGATGCCGGGGCGGGAGAGGTCACTACGGCGCAGGCGCATGGTGCGCTCATACCCGACCCGCAGACCGCTCAAGCCGGCAGTCGACCGCCGCGGTCGGGCTGCCCGGAGTCCTGGGCCAGGCGCGCGCAGCACGCGGCGAGCTCCCGCAGCCAAGCGGTGGCCTGCTCCGGGTCGGGCGTGGTCAGCCCGTACAGGTCGGTCACCGCGCGCGCCGCGCCGACCCCGTCGCCGTCGAGCAGCGTGGTGCACGCCCGCGCGGCCGCGTAGTCCCACCAGGCCTGCCGGTCCGTGCGCTGCAGCGGCCAGCCGGTCTCGAACCGGGTGAGCCGGCGGTACGCCGCGTCGCACGCGCCACGCATCCGGGCCGTCTCCTCCGGCGACGCCGCCTGCCCGGCCGCGGCCACGGCCAGCGGCCCCTGCCACGACGGCGGGATCAGGGTCACGTCGACGCGGTCCAGCGCGTCGAGCACGACCGTCCGCTGGACGTGCTCGTCCGCCCCGGCCCCCGGTAGCCGCGACACGGCGTGCCCGAGCTCGGCGAAGACCTCGGCGTCGGGGAAGGTCACCCAGCTGTCCAGCTCGCTGAAGGCGTGGGCCAGGTCGGCGGGCGCGCCCGCGGCGCCCAGCGCCACCGCGCGGCGCGGGCTGATGGTGCGGCCGCGGGTGAGCAGGCCCGCGGCCGGTCGGAGCCGGACCCGCCGGTGTGGGGCCGACCTGTGGTGGAACCCCAGGTCAGGCGCCCAGCACCAGCGGTCGGGCCGTACGGCGTGGGGGATCAGCCCGCCGTACGGGCCCGTCGACGGCACCGGCGGGCAGGTGTGGCTAGCAGCGCCCTGGCGGTTCGTCGATCCGGTCATGGCCGCCGCCTACCGGGACCGGTCGGCGGCGAAGGGGATCTTCGGCAACTCCTTCGCCGGATCACCCGCGGGGTGGGTCCACAGGCCCCGCTCGCGCAGGATCGGCAGCACGCCCTCGCCGAACCAGTACGCCTCCTCGACGTGCGGGTGTCCGGACAGGATGAACTCGCTGATGCCGAGGTCGGCGTACTCGGCGATGCGGTCGGCGAGCTCGGTGTGGCTGCCGACCAGGGCGGTGCCGGCGCCGCCGCGCACCAGGCCGACCCCGGCCCACAGGTTCGGCGCGATCTGCAGGCTGTCGCGCTTGCCGCCGTGCAGGGCGAGCATGCGCTTCTGCCCCTCGGACTCGCTGCGGGCAAGGCCGGCCTGCACCGCGGCGATGTCGTCGTCGCTGATGCCCTCCAGCAGCTTGCGGGCCTGGGCCCAGGCCTCGTCGGCGGTGTCGCGGGCGATGACGTGCAGCCGGATGCCGTAGCGCAGCTCGCGGCCCTCGTCGGCGGCGAGCTTGCGGATCCAGTCCAGCTTCTGCGCGACCTGCGCGGGCGGCTCGCCCCAGGTGAGGTACACGTCGGCGTGCCTGGCGGCGACGGGTCCGGCGGCCTGCGACGAGCCGCCGAAGTAGATCGGCGGGACCGGGTCGGGCACGCGGGGCAGCGAGGCGCCTTCGACCCGCAGGTGCTCGCCGATGTGGTCGACCGTGCCGCCGCGCCACAGCGAGCGGGTGATGTGCAGGAACTCGTCGGCACGGGCGTAGCGGGCGTCCTTGTCCAGCCAGTCGCCGTACGCCCGCTGCTCGTGGCTCTCGCCGCCGACGACGACGTTGAGCAGCAGGCGGCCGCCGGAGTGGCGCTGGAACGTGGCGGCCATCTGCGCGGCCAGCGTCGGGGACAGCAGGCCGGGCCGGAACGCGACCAGGAACTTCAGCCGCTCGGTGACCTCGGTGAGCATGGCGGTGGACAGCCACGCGTCCTCGCACCAGCCGCCCGTCGGGGTGAGCGCCCCGACGAAGCCCAGCTGCTCGGCGGTGCGGGCGATCTGGCCGAGGTAGGCCAGGGTCGCGGGCCGGGCGCCGCCGGCGACCCCGGCGGGCAGGCCGTGGCCGCCGCCGACGATGAAGCGGCTGTCGCCGTAGGTGGGCAGGAACCAGTGGAAGGTAAGCGGCGAGGGAGCCGACATGGAGCTGGCCATGACCGGGATGCTGGCACGTCCAGGTCGAGCGGCACAATCCATCGAGCGAATATTTCATATTATTTCTATGGGAGATGCAGGCTGTGTATGATTCCGATCGCCCGCCGGGTGACACCTGACCGGGTATCGGGGACGAGTGAACGTCGCGTTCGGACGTCGGGCCGTGCCATCGTGGAGATGCCGCGTCCGCAGGTGCCCACCGGTCGCGTGTGGCCTCGGCATCCGCGCCCGCTCGCCCCTGCACCCCTGGAGTGTGATGTCAGCGCCACCGCCCTACCGTGCCCCGAAGTCGACGATCGATCCCGACCAGAGCAGGTCATGGCTGCGGCGCGCGCTGCCGGTGGTGCTGGCGCACCGGTGGCTGCTGCTCACCTCGCTGAGCCTGTCGCTGGTCGGGCTGCTGGTGCAGGTGCAGATCCCGAACGTGATGCGGCTGGGCATCGACGACGCGCTGGTCGCCCGCACGGCAAGCCTGGAACGGTACGTGTGGTGGCTGGCCGGGCTCGCGGTCGCGCAGGGGTTCGTCAACTACCTGGCCCGCCGCTACCTGCTGCGCACCGCGTACGAGATCGAGTACGACCTGCGCAACATCATGTACACGCACCTGATCCGGATGCCGTACGGCTTCTACGACCGGGTGCAGACCGGCGAGCTGATGTCGCGGTCCAGCTCGGACATCCGGGCGGTGCAGATGTACCTGGCGTTCGGGCCGTCGATCCTGGTGCAGTGCCTGATCGCGGTGTTCGCGTTCGGGCTGATGCTGTCGATCGACGCGCCGTTGGCGGTGGTGGCGATGGCGACGATGCCGGTGATCGCGCTGATGGGCGTGTGGATGCGCAAGGCGATCTTCCCGGTGTCGTGGCTGATCCAGGCCCGGCTCGCCCGCGTCGCCACCACCGTCGACGAGGCGATCAACGGGGTGCGCATCGTCAAGGCGTTCGCGGGCGAGCAGCGCCAGGTGACCCTGCTGGCGTCCGCGGCCGACAGCGTGCGCTGGGCGTACCGGCGCGACGCGCACATCCGCAGCCGCTGGTCGCCGACGCTGGAGAACCTGCCCCGGCTCGGCCTGGCGATGGTGCTGCTGTGCGGCGGCTGGATGGTGATCGAGGGGCACACCTCGGTCGGCGCGATCGTCGCGTTCAACTCGTACGTGCTGATGCTGCAGCCGCCGTTCCGCATGCTCGGCATGATGATCATGATGGGCCAGCGGGCCGCCGCGTCCGCCCAGCGCATCTACGAGGTCCTCGACACCCGCAGCGAGATCACCGAACGGCCCGACCCGGTCCGCACCCGCATCCGCGGCGACGTGGAGCTCACCGGGGTCGAGTTCGCGTACCCGGACGGCACCGTGGCGCTGAGCGGCCTGGATCTGCGCATCCCGGCCGGGACCACGGTCGCCGTCGTGGGCCGCACCGGCTCCGGCAAGTCCACCATCGGCAAGCTGCTCGCCCGCTACTACGACACCACCGCCGGGCAGGTGCTCGTCGACGGCCGCGACGTGCGCGACTACGCCCTCGACACGCTGCGCGCGCAGGTCGGCGTCGTCCCCGACGAGCCGTTCCTGTTCTCGGTGTCCATCCGCGACAACATCGCCTTCGGCCGCCCCGACGCCCCGCTCGCCGACGTGGTCGCCGCCGCCGAGGCCGCCGGGGCCGACGGGTTCGTCCGCGCCCTGGCCGACGGCTACGACACCGTCATCGGCGAGCGCGGCTACACCCTGTCCGGCGGGCAGCGCCAGCGCGTCGCCATCGCCCGCGCGCTGCTGGTCAACCCGCCGGTGCTGGTGCTCGACGACGCCACCAGCGCCGTCGACGTCCACGTGGAGCAGCGCATCCACGACGCCCTGCGCGGCCTGCTGCACGGGCGGACCACGATCATCGTCGCGCACCGGCTGTCCACCATCGCCCTGGCCGACACCGTCGTGCTCGTCGACGGCGGCCGCGTCGCCGCCCAGGGCACCCACGCCGAGCTGCTGGCCACCGAGCCCCGCTACAGCGAGGTGCTGGCCACCCTGCACGCCGACCGCGGCAGCGGCATCGACCAGGAGGTGGCGGCATGAACAGAGGCACGACGGCGCGCGGGGAGGGCGGCTCATGAGCATGTTCGGCGGCGGTTTCGGCGGGCCCGGCGCCGGACCGGGCTCCGGACCCATGGGCGGGCTGTCCGCCGTCGGCGCCGGCCGTGGCGCGCGCCGCGGCGGCGACGCCGGGCTGCCCTTCGCGGGCATCCCCGACGAGCTCGCCGAGGGCGTACGCCGGCTGGAGGAGAGCGAACCGGATCACGGCACCTCGGCCGACCGCTTCACCCACCGGCCCGGCGACGACCCGCCGCTGAGCATGCTCGGCCTGCTCACCCGCAGGCGCGGGCTGTTCCTGGCCGCCTGCGCGACGATCCTGGCCGAGACCCTGCTGCTGCAGGCCGGGCCCTACCTGGTGCAGGTCGGCATCGACCACGGCATCGTCGCCCGCGACCTGCCCGTGCTGCTGTGGTCGGCCGGCGCGTTCGTCGCCGCGGTGCTCGCCGGGTGGGTGGCCACCACCGCCCGCATGCGCCAGACCGGCCGGCTCGCCGCCGACGGCATGCGCGACCTGCGGGTACGCGTCTTCGCGCACCTGCAGCGGCTGTCCATGGACTACTACACCGACGAGAAGGCCGGAGTCATCATGACCCGGATGTCGTCGGACATCGAGTCGCTGCAGCAGCTGCTGCAGGAGGGCCTCGCCCAGTTCGCGGTGCAGGGCCTGACCATGCTCGTGGTCACCGCCGTGCTGGTCCACTACGACGCCGGGCTGGCCGCGATCACGATGCTGCTGGTGGTGCCCGCGCTGCTCGCCGCGTCGCTGTGGTTCCGCCGCGCCTCCGACGTCGGCTACGCCCGCCAGCGCGACACCATCGCCGCCATGTTCACCGACCTCGCCGAGAGCCTGCACGGCGTGCGGGTGGTCACCGCGCACCACCGCCAGGAGCGCAACATCGCCCAGCACCGGACCGTGGTCGGCCGCTACCGCGACGCCAACGACTTCACCGGTCACATCAGCGCGATCTACGGCCCCGGCACGTCCGTCATCGGCATGCTCGGCATGGCCGCGCTGCTGCTGATCGGCGGGCGGATGGTGCTGCGCGGCGAGCTCACCGTCGGCGTGCTGACGGCGTTCGTGCTGTACCTCAACGCTTTCTTCGCCCCCGTGCAGCAGCTGGTGCAGCTCTACACCAACTACCAGCAGAGCCGCGCCGCGGTGGCGAAGCTGAGCGGGCTGCTGGCGCTCGCGCCGTCGGTGCCCGAGCACGCCGACGCGCGCACGCTGCCGCCGGTGGCCGGCGGGATCGTGTTCGAGCACGTCACCTTCGGGTACGACCCGGCCCGGCCGGTGCTGCGCGACATCACCCTGCGCATCGAGCCGGGGGAGACCATCGCCTGCGTCGGCCCGACCGGCGCGGGCAAGTCCACCCTCGCGAAGCTGGTCACGCGCCTGCACGACCCCGACTCCGGCCGGGTCCTCATCGACGGGCACGACCTGCGCGAGGTGAGCCTGACCTCGCTGCGCCGCCAGATCGGGGTGGTGCCGCAGGAGCCGTTCATGTTCGCCGGCTCGATCCGGGACAACATCGCCTTCGCCCGCCCCGAGGCGTCCGACGACGAGATCTGGGCCGCCGTGGACGCCGTCGGGCTGCGGGAGCTGGTCGAGCGGACCCCGGCGGGGCTGGACACGCCGCTGCACGAGCGCGGCCAGTCCGTGTCCTCCGGCCAGCGGCAGCTGCTGGCACTGGCTCGGGCGTTCCTGGCCCAGCCGCGGGTGGTCGTGCTGGACGAGGCGACGTCCAACCTGGACCTGCAGTCCGAGCTGCGGGTGGAGCACGCCCTGGACCGGCTGCTCGAAGGCCGCACCGCGCTGCTCATCGCGCACCGGCTGTCCACCGCGATGCGGGCCGACCGGATCGTGGTGCTCGACGAGACCGGCGTCGTCGAGATCGGATCGCACGCCGAGCTGCTGGTCGCCGAAGGCCGGTACGCGGACATGTTCGCGACCTGGGCGAGCCACCAGTGAAATAGTCTATAAATCCGGTAGGAGATGATGACTTTATGCGTACCTGCTGCTAGCGTCGGGCCATGAGCGCCAGACGATGTCCCCGGTGACGACCCTCGACCCCCACCCCCCTCCCGGAAGAGGCACGTCATGACCCTCACCGCCCTGCCCACCACCACCATCGCCGAGTCCACGCCCGTCGGCGGCATCGAACTGCACCGCTACCTGGGCCTGCTGCGCCACCACGCCACCACGGTCACCGTCGTCACCGTGCCCGGCCCGGCCGGCGGCGGCCCGGTCGGCTTCACCGCCACGTCGTTCACGTCGGTCTCGCTGCGGCCGCAGCTCGTCTCGTTCGCCCTCGACCGCGACTCCACCAGCTGGCCCGCCGTCTCCCGCGCCCGGCACGCCGCCATCCACCTGCTGGCCGCCGACCAGGAGCAGCTCGCCCGCACCTTCGCCACCCGCGGCGTCGACCGCTTCGCCGACCTCGCGACCTGGCGGCTCGGCCCGTACGGCGTGCCACTGCTGCACGGCACGCTCGCCACGCTGACCTGCGAGATCGTCGAACGCATCCCGGTAGGGGATCACGCGGTCGTCATCGGGCGGCCGGTCCGCGCCGAGGAACGCGCCGGCGAGCCGCTGCTCTACCACCAGGGCGACTACACCCAGCTCGCGTCCTGACGGCGCCGCAAGGGGGTGGGCGCGGGCTTGCGGACGGCGCTACAGTCCGGGTCATGGATGCGGAGAATGAGGAGCGCGTGCCCACCGAGAAGTGGCGCACCCTGCCAGAGCGCGTCGACCCCGCGGAGATGGTGGAGACGGTCGACCCCGACCCCCAGGTCGAGCAGATCCGGGCGGTCAACTACGGCTCGGAGTTCATCCGGATAGACCACGGCTGAGCCGGGCGCGTGACGTCTGCTGTCCGCCGGGCAGCAGACGGCCCGTCGAGTGACGGGGCGCCAGGACTTCCGCGACCACATTGTCCGCGCCGCCACCAGGCCGCCTGATCGCCCGGCGGCAGGTCGTCGGCGGTGGCCGGATTCGCCTAGACTCCGGCGGATGATCGTGAGGAAGGCCGGCGTGGCGGATGTGGCGGCGCTCGCCGAGCTGCGCGGTATCGCATCCGACGCCCTCCCGGCGTACGCCGACTGGGTCGCCGCCCACGCCGAGACGCATCTGCCGTTCGTGGCCGAGATCGACGGGTACGTGGTCGGCATGGCCTGGCTGCTCGTCGCCGAGCGGGTGCCCGGCAGCAAGGCGCCCGACCGGCGGTACGGCGACGTCCAAGCCGTCGAGGTGCGCGAGGCGTACCGCAACCGCGGCATCGGCGGCGAGTTGATGGCCGCGATCCTGGACGAGGCCCGGCACCGGAACCTGCTGCACGTCTCGGTCCATTCCGGCCGCCGGGCGGTGGACTTCTACCTGCGCAACGGTTTCAGCCACCACCGTCAGCTGCTGCTGTGGGAGCCCGCCTAGCGCGGCACGCGCCGTTCTCCGGTGACCGCGCCTCGGCCGGCGCCGCTGCGACAGCCGGTGATCGGAACGTGAGCCGCGGTCGCGCACACCGGAGAACGTGCCGCGGGCACACTCGATTCGGGATGGCGTGGCTGCCGGAGAGGGGCCTGCGCACCAGATTTGTCCAGATAGGCCGATAGGAGCCAGGGGCGCGTTCGGTCAGTCGTCCGAGGTGTTGGCGGGCTCCGGGATCTCGTGCGGGCGGTAGTTGGGGAGCCTGCTCGCGGGCAGGATGGCGAGCGCGCTGATCGCGGCGAGGAACAGCAGGCCCAACCGGAGCGCGTTGAGCCGGGCGCGGGTGTTGATCGCCACCGCCGCCTCGACCTGCGCCGGGGTGGCGTCGGTGCGCGACAGCACCTCGCGCAGCCGGTCGTTGCTCACGAAGTTGACGTTGTCGAGGTCGACCTGCGCGATCAGCGAGTCGGGCAGTTGCACGTCGCGGACCACCGCCTGCCCGACGTTGACGCTCAGCAGCGTCACCAGCAGGGCCCCGGCGACGGCGGTGCCGACCGCGGAGGCGAGGTTCTGCGTCGTGCCGCGCACCGAGCCGACGTCTCCCGCGAGCTCCTTGGGCGAGGCGGTGACCAGCACGTTGAACACGAGGGTGACCAGGGCGCCCTGTCCGGCGCCGAACACGATGAGCCCGACGATGGTCGGCAGCGTCTCCCAGTTGTTGGTGACGACGAACGACAGCCACAGCAGCGCGACGGTGGTCAGGATGAAGGCGCAGACACCGATCGTGCGCGGTGTGAACCTGCGGTAGAGCCGGACCACGGCCAGGGCCGCGACGAAGACGGTGAGGTTGAACGGCATCATCGCCAGCGCCGTGTCGAACGGCGTGCGGCCCTGCACGATCTGGGTGTAGAGCGGCACGGTGAAGTTGAGCGCGGCCTCCAGCGCGACGACGGTGAACATGGCGTACACGGCGGCGCGTTCCTGCGGCGAGCCCAGCACGGACAGGCTCACCAGGGGGACCCGCCCGGTCTCGGTGCGCCGCCGGGTCCAGACGAAGAATCCCTGGCCGAGGATGATGCCGGCGACGATGAGCAGCGGCGCGGGGGAAACGCCGAGGACGTCGAAGGGCGCCCCGGCGTCGGCGGTGAGCAGGCCCCACCCGTTGAGGTTGTTGAAGCCGAGGGTGAGCATGACCACGGCCGCGCCGATCAGCAGCGCGCCGACCAGGTCGATGGTGACCGCCGGGTTCCCGTGGTCGGAGCGGAGCGTGAAACTCAGCGCGAAGACCACGGCGGCGATGACGAGCAGGATCGCGAAGACCGGCCGCCAGCCGACGAGGGTGCCCAGCGCGCCGCCGATGAAGAAGGCGCTGACGCCGGAGATGGCGCGGGCCGAGCCGAGCGAGCCGATGGCGGTGGCCTGCTGGGTGCCGTGGTAGTTCTCGGCGATGAGGGCGACCAGCGACGGCACGATGATCGCGGCGGACGCCCCGGCGAGGGCCTGCGCGGCGATGACCCACCCGACCGTCGGCGCGAGCACCATGCCCAGCTCGGCGACGGCGAACAGGGCGACGACGGCGCGGAAGACGCGCACCCAGCCGAGCCGCTGGCCGATCTTCGCGCCGACCATGACCAGCGCCGCGACGGCGAGGCCGTACGTGACGATGGCGGTGCTGACGGCGGTGGGCGGCACACCGAAGTCCTCGACCATGCCGCCGATGGAGACGGGCAGCGCGGCGACGTTGAACGACATCAGCACCTGGGCGAGGAACAGGCAGATCATCGGCGTCCACGACGCCCGGGTCGCGGCGGCGGGGCGCGCGGCGGTGGTGGTCATGTGCTGCTCCTGCCGTCGGGTGTCCGGACGTCGGACGCGAACACGTTGAGCCCCAGCGCCCGGGACAGGTACGCCGTCGCGCGCTGGCCGCGCACGCTGTTGCCGGCGCCGTCCAGCCGCGGGGAGAACGTGCCGATGCCAGCCTTGCCCGGCGCGACGGTGACGATCCCCCCGGCGACCCCGGACTTGCCGGGCACGCCGATCTCGTAGAGCCACTCCCCGGAGCGCTCGTAGAGGCCGCTGGCGGCGAGGACGGCCAGGGTGTCCTGGCAGACCGACGCGGCGACGACGCGCTCGCCGGTGACCGGGTTGACGCCGCCGTCGGCGAGGGTCGCGCCCATCACCGCGAGGTCGCGGGCGCTGACGAGCAGGGCGCACTGCCTGGTGTACACGTCGACGACGGCGAGCGGGTCGGTGTCGATGCGGCCGTAGCTCTCCAGGAGGCGGGCGATCGCCCGGTTGCGCTGGTTGGTGGCGGCCTCGGACGCGTACACCTGCTCGTCGAGCGGCAGCGGGCGGCCGGCGAAGCGGGCCAGTCCGTCCTGGATGAACGTCCACTTCGCGGCGGGGGTCGCGCCCGGCACCAGCGCGGTGGTCGCGAGCGCTCCCGCGTTGACCATGGGGTTGCGCGGGTGGCCGTCGTTGAGCTCGACGGCCATCACGGAGTTGAAGGGCAGGCCGGTGTTGTCGACGCCGACCCGGTCCAGGACGACCTGGTGACCGACCGCGTCGCAGACCAGGGCGTACACGAAGGCCTTGGAGATCGACTGGATGGAGAACGGGTGGTCGGCGTCGCCGGCGAGGTGGATGCCGCCGTCGACCTCGGCGACGCACACGCCGAACAGTTCGGGGTCGACCTCGGCCAGGATGGGGATGTAGTCGGCGACCTCGCCCGCGCGCAGGTCGCGGTTGCGGTGCCAGGCGGCGGCGACGAGCTCCTCGACCCGGTCCCAGCCGGGCAGGGTGCCGGTGGACACGGCCTGGCCGACATCGCCGACGTCCAGCTCCACCCCTCACCCCCGCCACGGACACGTTCCGCACGCCATTCTAGGTGCGACGGTGTCCGGTGTGGCGTGATTTGTATGTTTCGACGACCTGGAGGCGAACCTGTGCGCGCAGCCGTGCTCAGTCCCGCGTCGGCACGCCGGCCGCGCCGTCGCGGACCTGGCGGTACTCGCGGACCAGCAGGACGATCAGCAGCACGCTGAGCACCAGGTGCCCGGTCGCGGTGTAGAGGCCGGGGAAGTACGCCCAGCCGCTGATGATCGGGAACGCGAAGTGCGAGATCGCGTTGATCAGGCCCGCGCCGAGCGCGTAGAACCACAGCATGTAGTTGGCCACGCGCACCTGGAACAGCGCGCCCGCCCCCGCCAGGCACCACAGCGCGCCGAACCCGAACACGAAGGTCAGCAGGAAGCTCCGCTCGCTCCACGACCGCGGCGAGTCGAACAGCTCGACGATCTCGTGCGGGAAGCCGCCGGTGTACTCCTCGGCCATGTGTACCAGCTGAAACGCCACACAGCACAGGTACACCGCCACGATCCGGCGCGACCGCACCGGATGCCGGTACGTGGTGAGCAGCCACGCGACGTAGGACACCGTCGACGCCGCCACCAGGATGGCGGCGGGCTGCACCGGGATCGTCGCGAGCATCCACACGTCGAACCCGGCGACGAGCAGTGCCACCACGATCGCCGAGTACGGCTCGACGCGGCGACGCGCCGGGGCCTGGGCGTCGGCCTCATGGATGGCTGTCATGCGCTGCTCCTCCGTCGCTCGACACTCCACATTGGCGGTTCGTGCTCGATCTTCGTACCACGTGGTGGCGGGCCGGACAACCGGGCGTGGGCGCGCCCGGTGCCCGTCCGCTCAGGTGACGAACACGGTGAACGCGGCCCGCTGCGGCTTGCCCGCCACCTGGAAGTCCATGAACAGCCGGTACTCGCCCCGGTTGGCGAACTGGACGTGGAAGGTCAGCTCCTCGGCGGCCGGGTGCAGGTGGGTGAGCGCCTGGGTGCGGACCTCGAACGCCGACATGTGCGCCAGCGCGCCGAGATACGGCTCCAGGCTCGCCCCGGGGACCTCGAAGCGCAGCAGGCTGGACCGCCCGACCCGCAGGTGTGCCGTGCCGTCCAGGCGGTTGACCACGTACTTTCCGGCGGTGACGCTGGACGGCGCGGGTGCGGGCAGCGGCGCGAGCTTCGTGTCGCCCGGGATGATGAAGTGCAGCCCGAGCGTGGTGGTGTGCCCGGCGACGTCGCCGCCCTGCGGCACGAATTCGGCGTAGAACCGGTAGGCGCCGCCGTCGGTGATGTCGACGGTGGTCGTCCAGGTGTCGCCGCGCAGCTCCGGGTGCAGGTGCTGGTAGCCGCTCAGGTCGTCGCGGACCAGGTAGAGGTGCAGCGGCTTGGTCTGCAGCGTCTCGTACCCGGTCTGCGGGGTGCCGTCCGGCCCGTGGATGCGGAACGCGACCGGCACCGCCCTGCCCCGCTTGGCCGGCAGCGTGACGGCCCGCATGAGGTAGCCGTCATGGCTGTCGGACAGGCCGTCGCCGTGCAGGCTGGGCGACGGCGACGGCAGGGGCGCCGCCGCCGTCGGCACGGGTGGTGCCGACCGTCCGGGCAGGACGGTCAGCACGTACGCGACCGTGGCCAGGAAGGCCACGCCCAGCACCAGGTAGGGCCTACTGTTGCGTGATCTTGACATCGTCCACGCCGGCTTCGACGAGGCTCGCGCCGGAGGCGTCGGCCGCCGTGACCAGGATGCGCACCGACTGGCCCGCGTACGCGGAGATGTCCCAGGTGCCGGTGGCCCAGGCGCCGTCACGGTCGGTCGCCCCGGCGGCCTGCTGGAACAGCTGCGTCGTGCCGCCGTTGTGCACGATGCTGACCCGGAAGTAGTCGGCGCTGGACGCGTTGTTGCCGTGCGCCAGATACCACGACATCGACACCTTGAGCACGCCGCTGCCGGGCAGGGTCACCGCGGGCGAGCGGATGCTGGTGACGCCGCCGTCGATGTCGTACGCCCCCGCGCTGGACCCGGCGAGCCGGCCGGTGACCAGGTCGTTGGTGCCGCTGACGGTGGTGCCGACCTGCTTGACGCCGCTGGAGTTGGTGGCCTCCGGGTCACCGCGCTCCCAGGTGCCCGAGGTGGCGGTGTCCGTGGCGTTGGGGTTGACCGTCCAGCCGGTCGCGGTCTCGAAGGTGTCGCTCCACACCGTCGTGGTGGGCGGCTCGACCACGGGGTTGTGCTTGACCAGGACCAGGCCCTGCTCGATGCCGCTGATGGCGATGGTGCCGCTGGCGAAGAACGGGTAGACGTTCCAGGCGCCGTTGAAGCCGGTGTTGTTGGCGGCCGGGTAGATGTCGAAGTAGGCGATCTCCTGCAGGTTGTTGGAGGCGATGCTGGTGATGTCGAGGATGCGCAGGCCCGCGCGGTAGCTGGCCTGGTAGACCTTGTTGCCGATGATGTACTGGTTGTGGTCGGTGGCCTGGATCGTCGGGGACGTGTAGACGCCGGTGTTGACCGGCGCGTTCAGGTCGGAGACGTTCCAGATGAAGGTCTTCGTGCCGGGCAGGTCGGAGTCGAGCTCGTCGTCCATCAGCAGCCGGCTGTGGTCGCCGGTGAGCCAGCCCTGGTGCGAGTAGGCCACACCGTTGTAGGTGGTGCGCGACAGCTGCACGGGCGCGGCCTTGTTGGTGACGTCGACGATGGTCAGGGTGTCCACGTTGTAGTTGAAGCAGATCTCGCGCCCGGTGTAGGTGGTGTCCGGGCCGTGGTAGACCACGCACTGGTTCTCGTGGGTGTACCCGTCGTTGCTGACGCAGCCCGCGTTGACCGGTGACTTCGGGTTCTGCACGTTGACCATGTGCACGCCGCCGTTGCAGGTGTTGGTGCCGACGGCGTAGATGAAGCCGGTCTGCTCGTTGACCGCGAGGGTGTGCGAGTTGCCGAAGCCGGTGTAGCGCGCGTCGGCGGTGAACGTCTGCGGGGTCGTCACGGTGCGCAGCCGGGTCAGGTCGAACACCTGCATGCCGTGGGTGCTGATGCTGTCCGCGCCGATGTAGGCGTGGTTGGCGTACACCTTGACGTCGCGCCACGAGCTGGACGTGCCGTTGTACGACGGCAGGTTGCCCAGGTAGACCGGCGCGGTGGGGTTGCTGACGTCGATGAAGGAGGCGCCGGTGCTCCGGCCGAAGATGATGTACTCCTTGCCGGTCGAGGAGTCGGTCCAGCCCCACATGC
Source organism: Catellatospora sp. NPDC049609 (assembly GCF_040675365.1). Taxonomy (NCBI): domain Bacteria; kingdom Bacillati; phylum Actinomycetota; class Actinomycetes; order Micromonosporales; family Micromonosporaceae; genus Catellatospora; species Catellatospora sp. NPDC049609. Next base: position 76,124 of record NZ_JBFAOU010000001.1, read on the forward strand.
TGTTGCCGTTGCCGCCGCCCATGCTGCCCAGCGGCAGGACGCTGAGCAGGTCGACGTTGCGGCAGGGGTACGTCCCGGCCATGCCGCCGGTGCAGGCCGTCGCGGCGAGGGCGCTCGCGCCCTCCGGGGCGCGCACGGCGGGTTCGTAGTTCTCCATGATCCGCCGCAGTTCCTCGCGGCCCTCGGGCGAGTTCGGGTCGTGGGCCCAGGACGCGGTCGCCGACAGGGTCAGGGCGAGCAGGCCAGCCACGACGCCGGCTGTTCGCAGGACACGTCGCATGGTGGGGGACTCCCTTCGGTGGGGGAGCCTCATCGTCACATGCGAATGTTTCAACCACAACGAGCGTCGGGAGGATGCCGCCGGAGCCGTCGCCGCCGCAGCTCGTGGTCAGCCGTCCGACCACACCGGCAGGAGCCCGCCGTCGGCCGCGTAGAACAGGAACGGCCGCAGCTCGGGTGACGCGGTCAGCGCCCGGTGGAGCGCGTGCGGGTCGCCGCCCGCGACGGCCAGGAACGGCTGCCCGGCGATGAGCCCGCGCAGGCCGGATACCGGCCACTCGGCGCCGAGCAGCCTGCGCAACCGGGCGAGGATCGCGACGGCGTCCGGCGGCACGCGGTCGACGTGGATGTCGGCGGTGGTGGGCAGGTCCCAGCCGGCCACCGCCGGGTTGCGACGGCAGCCGAGCAGGTGCGCGGTCGCGGCGCCCGCCGGGCGCGGCACGCCGGGGCGGCTGCGCCACCATCGCAGGTCCACGGTCAGCTCGCCGGCGTCCGGCAACCGGTCCAGGTCCAGGTCCGGGTCCCCGGTCGGTGCCGGGCCGCCGGCGGCGACTGCGGCGACCTCGTCCGGCAGCACGACGCCGTGTGCCTCGACGTAGTGGGCCAGGCCCTCGGGCCAGATGAAGTGCGCCCCGTCGGTCTGCTCGGTGTTGCCGTTGCGGCCACCGCACAAGCGGCACCGCGAGATGCCCGCCGCGGCGGCGCGGACGGTGCCGGATCGCAGATAGGCGGCGACGGACCGCTGCACTGCGGGGTCGGCGGCGGCGTCCACGAACTCGCAGACGTCGGGGAGCCCGTCGGGCGCCGCCGGGCCGTCCCAGTACCCGATCAGCCGGAGCGCCCTGGTCATCGCCGTACCTCCGCCCGCCGGAACCGGTCGCTCACGGTAGCAGCGGTGGCGGTGGTCCCCGCGCCACGGCTGTTCACAAAGAGATAATATATTTCTATTCATCCCTCATTGTCGGCGGATTCCGCCGGCTGTAGCGTCGCGTCCGCGGCATACCGAGCGCCGCGGAGACGGGACGGTGCCATGATCGAGGCGGGAATCGACCGGCGGGGCGTGCTGCGCGGGCTCGGCGCCGCGGGGCTCGGCGCGGCCACCGGCTGGGCGCTGGGCGCGCCGGCCGCCGCGGCCGCCGCGCCGCCCAACGTGATCGTCGTGCTCATCGACGATCTCGCCCGCCGCGAGCTGGGCTGCTACGGCAACACCTTCAACGAGACGCCGCACATCGACCGGCTGGCCGCCGACGGCACCCGCTTCACCGCCGGGTACGTGGCCGCGCCGGTCTGCTCGCCGACCCGGGCCAGCATCATGACGGGGCAGTACCCGGCGCGGGTGGGCATCACCGAGTTCCTCGGCCCGTCCGGCGACGACTTCCTGCCGGCCGGCTTGCGCACCCTGCCCGCGACGCTGCGCGACGCCGGCTACCGCACCGGGCTCGTCGGCAAGTGGCACCTGACCGAGACCTACGCCGGGCCGGTCCGCGAACGCCCCGGCAACCCCTGGTCGCACGGGTTCACCGACGTCATCGCCTCGGAGCAGAAGTACATCGCCGGGGGCGACTACTTCCACCCGTACTTCATGCTGCCCGACCTGCCGCAGCGCTTGGCGAACGAGTACCTCACCGACCGGCTCAACCTGGAGGCGGTCGACTTCATCACCGCCGCGCACCAGCAGGGCACGCCGTTCTACCTCCAGCTCGCGCACTACGCCACCCACACGACGCTGGCCGCCCCGCAGGCACTGGTCGACAAGTACGCGGCCAAGCCGAACGCCGGGGACAAGGGCCGCAGCCCGGTGCTGGCCGCGATGCTGGAAGTCATCGACGACGGGGTCGGCGCGATCCGGGCGACGCTGGACCGGCTCGGCATCGCCGGCAACACGGTGATCCTGCTGCTGTCGGACAACGGCGGCGACGGCGGCGTCGCCACCAGCGCTCCCTTCCGCGGGGCCAAGGCCAGCCTGTACGAGGGCGGCGTGCGGGTGCCGATGATCGCCTACCACCCGGCCGGGCCGGGCGGGCGCGTCGTGGACACCCCGTTCAGCACGGTCGACATCATGCCGACGGTGCTCGGCACCACCGGTGTGGCCCCGCCCGCCGGCGCGCGGTTCGACGGGGTCAGCTTCGCGGGGCTGCTCACCGGCGGCGCGGCGCCGCAGCGCGACACCCTGTTCTGGGTGTACCCGCACTGGCACAACCCCGGCGCGCCGACCGCGTCCGTGCGCCGCGGGCGGCACAAGCTGCTGCGCTACCTGCACGACGGGCGGACCGAGCTGTACGACCTCGTCGCCGACCAGGGCGAGACCACGAACCTGGCCGCCGACCTGCCCGACAAGGCGCAGGAGCTGCGGGCGGCGCTGGACGCGCACCTGCGCGACGTCGACTTCTTCCCGCCCGAGCCGTCACCGGCCAACCTGCCGGTGCTCGTGGTCGAGCGGGAGTTCGACACCGGGCTGGGCGGCTTCACCGTGCTGGCGCCCGGTCCGGAGCAGCGCGCCGGGACGGTCGCGGCGGCGGGCGGTCTGCTGACCGTCGCGGCCGGGGGCGCACCGGCGTTCGCGCTGCTGCGCTCCGATGTGGCCGCCACGCACACGAACGTCGCGGCGATCGTCAGCCAGCGCTACTACGCGAACGCGGCGGCGACGAGCCAGGACAGCCTGTTCGCCGGGCTGGTCAAGGACGCGGGCAACTACGTGCTGGCCTGGTACAACCACAAGCTCAAGCGGGCAGGGTGGGACGTGCGGATCGGCGGCGCGCTGACCGGCGAGCGCGTCACCCAGCTCGACGGGAAGATCAACTATCCCGGGCCGAACGCCCGGCTGGCCTGCGTCCTGCACCGCGACGAGATCACCGCCTACGCCATCGCCGCCGAGGGGTGGCAGTACCTGTTCACCGCCGACGTCGGCCGCCACGTGCGCCTGGACGACCCCTCCGTGCGCGCGCAGTACCGGTACGGCTTCGGCGTCCGGCTCGACGGCGGCACACTCGCGGTGGAGCGCTTCGCCGTACGCCGCCGCTGATCCGGTGGTCGGGCATCGGCGGTGGTGGAGATCGCGGTTTTCGGTCCGGAACCGCGGTCTGACCAGGCTTTCCGACCCGAACCGGAGATCTGCACCGTCGCGGTGTGGCGGAAAAGTGGGGCAGGTCACATGCGCGCGGTGGGGAAGGTCGGCGGCTGTTGGGGTTTGCGCTGCGCGGGAGTGCTCCGCAAGGGATGCTGGTGATGCCGTGGGGCTCCCTGGAGGGGGTGGCGGTACTCCCCTCAACGGATCGGGGGTCGAGGGCGCAGGCGCGGCTTCTGGGCATGATCGATGTCGGAAATGAGCGGGTCGTTCGGCGGCGGGGTCGTGGCTACGGTGGCGCCCATGCCTGAACTGATCCTGGCGACGACCCGCCTGCACACCGCCTTCCTCGACTGCCGCGACGAGTGGGGGCCGGGCCTGCACGAGGACGGCTTCGGCCTGGACGCCGACGACGACGTGGACTCGCCCGAGGGCTTCGCCGCCTGGGTGCACCAGCGGACGCGGCTGGCCCACGCCGCCGGGCAGCCCTGCCCGGACGAACCGCACGGCTCGCTGCGCTGGCTCGTCGAGGAAGGCCGGGTGCTCGGCGGGTTCGCGCTGCGGCACCAGTTCGACGACCTGCGCGGCTCCATCGGCTACGGCGTACGCCCGTCGGCGCGCCGACGGGGCCTGGCGACCTGGGCGCTGGGCGAGATGCTCGGCGAGGCGAGGGACGTCCTGGGCGTCGACCGGGTGCTCATGATCTGCGCCGTGGACAACGTGGCCTCGGCCCGCACGATCGAGCGCAACGGCGGGGTCCTGGAGGGCCTCCGCGACACCGAGCTCGGCCCGCAGCGCCGTTACTGGATCACGCTGGACCGCTGACCTCGATCCGCTGCCACAGCCATCGCAGGCACTGCGACCTGGCAGATTCCGCACGGGCGGACGTGCTCGCCGTTAGAGTCCAGGAGGGTGCGGCATGGTTCGGCAACGGGAGGACTCATGGCCACCACCGCGGCCGCCCGGCGGGAACCGGCGCTGGCGGGGCAGACCGTCGTCGTGATCGGCGGGAGTGCCGGCATCGGGCTCGAAACGGCTCGGCTGGCCCGTGCCGAGGGCGCCGACGTCATCGTGACCGGACGCGACCCCGACCGCCTCGCGCGCGCCGCGGGCGAGCTCGGCGCGGCGGGCAGCGCCGCCTTCGACGCCACCGATCCCGCCGCGCTCGACCGCTTCTTCCGGGAGCTGCCCGGACCGGTCGACCACGTGATGATCACCGCCGGCCGCCCGTACTACGGCCTGCTGGCCGAGATGGACGTCGCGGAGGCGCGCCGCTCGTTCGACGAGCACATGTGGCTGCCGATCAACGTGGCCCGCCATGCCACCGGCACCGTGCGGCCGGGCGGCTCGCTGCTGTTCATGGGCGGGACCGGTGCCCGCCGGCCGGCTCCGGGCCTGGTCGTGGCCGCCATGGGCACCGCCGCGCTGCCCGCGATGACCGCCGGGCTCGCGCTCGAGCTCGCCCCGATCCGGGTCAACATCATCGCCGCGGGCTTCGTCGACACCCCGCTGTCCGCGCAGCTGCTCGGCGACCGGCTCGACGAGCGCCGCGCGCAGCTGGCCGCCGCGCTGCCCATCCGGCGCGTGGTCGGGCCGGCCGACGTCGCCGCGCTCGCCGTGCACCTGATGGCCAACACGGCGCTCACCGGCGCGACGTACGACATCGACGGTGGTCAGCAGGTCCTGCCCGCGGGGTGAGGCGCGCGCCGCCGCACGGGTGTTGTCCGACTCGCCTACGGCTGCGAGCGCACCGTCATACGCTGAGATGTCAGTTTTTGTCGGGCTGCTGAGTCAGGGTCGGCACGCTCACGAGAGAAGGACGTTCGCATGGACCTCAAACTCGAAGTCTTGGTGCTGCCCGTCTCGGATGTCGACCGTGCCAAGGCCTTCTACGAGCAGGCCGGGTTCCGGATGGACATCGACGCCGTGCCGAACGACGACTTCCGGTGCGTGCAGTTCACGCCGCCCGGCTCCGAGTGCTCGATCATGATCGGCAAGGGCATGACCAACGCCGCACCGGGCTCGTTCCAGGGCATCTACCTGATCGTCCGGGACATCGAGGCGGCCCGGGCGGAGCTGGTGGACCGCGGCATCGAGGTGTCCGAGGTGTTCCACGACGGCGACGCGATCTTCCAGCACGGCCACGCCGACGGCGACGTCGTCCACGACGTCGGCGCACCGCGGGTGCCCGGCGTCTACCCGGGCAACGCCGACTACGGCTCCTACGCCACCTTCCAGGACCCGGACGGCAACGGCTGGGTGCTCCAGGAGGTCAACGTGCGCGCCCCCGGGCGCTGACACCGATCGCGACACTCGTTCGTGTTCTGCCGCGCCGACCCGCCGGCGGCGGTATCCTGCCCGGATGCCGGAGACGCTGCGATACAAGATCGCCGATACCCTCGCCGAGGAGGAGGCGATCCACCGGCTCAACCACCGCACCTTCGCCGGTGAGATCCCGCAGCACCCGCCCGACCCGCAGGGCCGCCTCGTCGACCGGTTCCACACCGAGAACACCTATGCCGTATGCCTCGACGGCGCCGACGTCGTCGCGATGGTGGCAGGACGGTGCGCCCGGCCCTTCTCGCTCGACGGCAAGCTGTCCGGACTCGACGACTACCTGCCGAGCGGGCGCACGCCGGTCGAGATCAGGCTGCTCACCGTCGACCCGCGCTACCGCCGCGGCACCATCCTGCCCCGGCTGCTGAGCATGATCGCGGAGCACTTCGCCGCGCAGGGCTGCGACCTCGCGGTGCTGTCGGGCACCACCCGGGCGCTGGCGATGTACCGCCGCATGGGCTGCGTGCCGTTCGGCCCGCTCACCGGGGCGCCCGGAGCGCAGTTCCAGCCCATGTACCTGACCATCGAGGACGGCCGCCGGCTGACCTGGACCGGCCTGACCCCGACGGCGGGCACCGCCGAGAACCTGCTGCCGGGGCCGGTGGCGGTGGCGCCAGCGGTGTCCGCGGCGTTCGCCCGGCCGCCGGTGTACCACCGCTCCGACGCGCACCTGCGGTCCGTGCGGGACGTGCACCGGCGGCTGGCCGACCTGGTCGGCGCCCGGCACGCCCAGCTGCTGCTGGGCTCGGGCACCGTCGCCAACGACGCCGTCGCGGCACAGCTGCGCCTGCTCGACACCCCCGGCGTCGTGCTGGCGTACGGGGAGTTCGGCGAGCGCCTGGCCGATCACGCGGCGCGGGCCGGGCTGGACCACACGGTGCTGGCGGGGCCGTGGGGCGCGCCGACACCCTGGCCGGAGATCGAGCGCGCGGTCGCGGCGCTGCCCGCGGGCGGCTGGCTGTGGACGGTGCACTGCGAGACCTCCACCGGGCAGCTGCTCGACCTGCCGCGGCTGACCCGGCTGTGCGCGGACGCGGGCGTGCTGCTGTGCGTCGACGCGATCAGCTCGATCGGCACCGTGCCGGTGGACCTGTCCGGGGCGCACCTGGCCACCGGCACCAGCGGCAAGGCGCTGGGCGGGTACCCCGGGCTGTCCATGGTGTTCCTGCGGCGGCCGCCGCGGCCCGCGCCCGGACGCATCCCGCGCTACCTGGACCTCGGGTGCTACGCCGAGGCGGACGGGGTGGCGTACACCCAGTCGTCGAACCTGGTCGCGGCGCTGGAGGCGGCCCTGTCGGCGACGGACTGGCCGGCCCGGTACGCCCAGCTGGACCGCGCCGCGGCCTGGCTGCGCGCGCGGCTGGACCGGCTCGGGCTGACCGTGACCGCCCCGCCGAAGGAGGTCGCACCGGGCGTCGTCACCCTGGCGCTGCCCCCGGAGCTGGACGCGGCGCGGGTCGGCGCACGCCTGGAGGCGGCCGGGTACCTGCTGGCGTACCAGAGCGGCTACCTGCGGCGGCGCAACTGGCTGCAGATCAGCCTCATGGGCCACTGGACCTGGCCCACCCTGCGCGGCCTGGTCGCCGCGCTCGCCGAGGCGACGCGCATCGCGGCCGCGGCGCGGGTGTAGACGCTCGTCACCGCCCGTCGGCAGCCGATGCGCGCTCCGCCGGGGCTGCGGATGTGGCGCGGGTCGGGCAGGATCGGGGCATGTCCGGTGCCCGACAGCCGAGGGGGTGCGCCCCGTGACCGCGCTCGACGACGCCCTGCGCGCGCACGTCGACCTGTTCAACGACGCCGTCCGCAGTGGAGACTGGAGCGGCTTCCTGGCGACGTTCGCCGAGGACGCCGTCATGATGTTCGTGAACGTCCCGGCCGGTCCGTATGTCGGGCGTGACGCGATCGTCGAGGCGTACCGCTTGCGGCCGCCGGACGACACGATGACCGTCACCTCGGTCCATGCCGACACCCCGGACACCGCGAGCGCCCGCTTCCGCTGGGACGCCGGCGGCACGGGCACCATGACCGTGCACTGGTCCGGCGCGCAGGTCGCCGAGCTCACGGTGGAGTTCGACGAGCCCGACCGCGCGGCTCCCTGACGGCGCGCGACGGCGTCGGCGCGGCCGCCACGGTGGTCGCGCCCGGCCCGGCCGGCTCGATCGCCGAGCCGGCCGGATCGGGCGCCGTGCGTGCCGTGGCTAGGCGATGCGCCAGTGCTGGGCGTTGTTGTTCAGGCAGGTCCACTGGCGCACCTCGGCGCCGGGGGAGGTGCCCCAGTTGTAGTCGTCCAGGCACAGGCCGCTGTGCCGGTTCGTCAGCGTGGAGTACCCGCTGCCCACCGAGGTGATGCGCCACTGCTGCACGGCCAGGCCGTTGCAGGTCCACTGCTGCACGACCGAGCCGGGCGCGGTGGCGAAGTCCTTGTTGTCCAGGCACAGCCCGCTGTGCCGGTTGCTGATCTGGTACCAGCCGTCGGCGAGCGGGGTGAGATACCAGTCCTGCACGGTGGCGGTGCTGCAGGTCCACTGCCGGACCTCGGCGCCGGGCGTGGTCACGAAGTTGTAGTCGTCGAGGCAGAGGTTGCTGTGCCGGTTGCGGATCTCGACCGGGGTGGCGTTGGGCTCGCCCGACGGGCCGGGCTGCACGGTGGACAGGGCGGCGGGGACGCCGAGGTGGGGTGTGCCGTCGGCGTTCCAGGAGATCTTCTGCACGCGGGTGGTGCGGGTGGTGCCGCAGCCCTGGCTGGCCGAGGAGTTGGCGTGGTACGCGATCCAGGTCTCGGTGCCGTCGGGCGAGGTGAAGAAGGAGTGGTGGCCGGGGCCGTAGACGCCGTTGGCGTCGCTGCGCTGGAAGATCGGGTTAAGGGACTTCGTCCACGAGCTCGCCGCCAGCGGGTTGCTGCCGGTGTACTCGAGCATGCCGATCTTGTAGTTGGGGCCGTTGCAGTGGCTGGCCGAGTACGTGATGAACGTGCGGCCGTTGCGCTGCAGGGCGAACGCGCCCTCGTTGACGGCGCCGTTCTGGGTCTCCCAGGACAGGGTCGGGGCGGAGATCCGGGTGCCGAACGCGCCGGCCGTCCAGGGGTTGGTCAGCGGGGCGATGTACAGCGACTGCAGGTTGTCGCTCGGCGCGAACGCGGAGAACATCAGGTAGTTGGCGCCGTTGAGCTTCAGCACGGCCGCGTCGATCGCCCAGCCGTTGTTCGGCATCAGGTTGAGGATGCCCCGGATGGTGTACGGGCCGAGCGGGTCGGTGCCCGCGCTCTCGGCGACGTGGGTGCGCCGGGCGCCGCCGGACTGCTCGACGGAGTAGTACAGGTACCACCGGTTGTTGATCATTTCGAGGTGCGGGGCCCACATGGTGTTGCCGCCGGTGCGCACGACGACCTGCTCGGCGGCGCCGCGCAGCCCGGAGATGGTCTGCGAGCGGCGCATGACCACATCGGACGACCAGGTCGTGGCGACGTAGTAGTAGTACCCGTTGTAGTAGGTCAGGGTCGGGTCGGCGCTGTTGGGCACGTCGACGGCCGGGTTGGTGAACGACGGGCCGGGGGCGGCGAAGGCGCGTTCGGGGTGGACGGCGACGGCCAGGGACAGGCCCAGGACGGTGGCCGCGGCGAGCGAGAGCGCCCGGCGCAGCAGGGGTTTGCGCATGTCGACTCCTTCAGGGTGGGAGGTGGGGGTGGCGGGGCCGCGGGCAGGCGGGCCGGGGTTCAGTAGCCGATCTGGAACGTGGCGTCGGCCCGGTCGCCCGCCGGGGAGGACGCGCTGAGGACGTCGATGCGCAGCAGGTAACCGGCGTGGCGCAGGTAGCGGGTGGGGAAGTTGTGCGAGCGCCACGACGTCCAGGAGCTGTCGGCCAGGCCCGCGGTGCGGTGGAAGGTCGCGTCGCCGGCGAACAGCGCGCTGCCGTCGTTGGCCGCCAGCCCGATGACGTAGTTGCTGTGGCGCAGGTAGCGGCCGGGGTGGTTGACCGACTCGAACGACACCCCGGCGGCGTCGGCCAGGCCCGGACGCAGCCGCCACTGGGCGTCGGCGTACGGGTCGAACGGGTAGGGGTCGATGCGGCCCGCGTTGCCCGAGTGGCGGATCAGGTGGTCGGGGAAGTTGTACGACTTGATCCGGTGCCAGGCCGGGGCGCCCCAGCGGCTGAGCAGGTTGGTCCGCTCGGTGGCGGTGATCGGCGCGATGGTGGCGTGCTTGGCGTTCAGCGGCTGCGTGTACTGGGCCTTGGCCAGCGGCGTCCAGCCGTCGGCGTTGACGTTGCCGCTGCGCCAGACGTAGAACTCGCCGTTGACGGGGCTGAACGAGTCGCCCCACAGCCACCACTCGTTGCGGTCGTACGCCTTGACGACGATCGGGGCCTCGATGCCGCCGTTGACGACCCCGGCGGTGTAGGTGCCGCTGTTGAAGCTGCCGGGGTTGAGGGTGCTGGACCGGGCGCCGTAGAGGCGGCCGTTGGCCATGTTCTTGTAGTACAGGTAGTTGGTGCCGCCGCCCAGGTGCATGGTGGCGTCGAGGACGTTGAAGCCGGGGTCGAAGAACACCTGCGGCGCGCCGACCGTGACGAAGTCGCTCGTGTAGTTGACCATGAACACGTCGCGTACGCCGTTGTGGGCGGAGTAGATGATCCCGTACTGGCCGCGGGAGGCGTCCCAGAACGCCTCGGGCGCCCAGGTGTGGGTGTTCATGGTGTGCATCCGCACCCGCCGGTAGCCGGTGAAGCTGCGCAGGTCGACCGAGTCCCAGACGTGGATGTACTGGTTGGGCCGGGTGAAGTCGGTGCCGTTGAGGTCGGTGGCGACCACCACGAAGGTGTCGTCCTGCTTGCGCAGGATGAACGGGTCGCGCAGCCCGCCGGTGCCCGCGGTGGGGGTGACCACGGGGTTGTTCTGGTTGAGCGGTGTCCAGGTGAGGCCGTCGGTGCTCACGGCCAGATGCAGGCCGTAGTTGTCGGCGAGGCGGTTGGGGGACTCGGTGAAGTAGCCCATCACGTAGCCGCCGAAGGGTCCCGCGGCCGCGGCGGGTGCGCCGGTGGCGGCGATGGCCAGCCCGCCCGCGGCGGTGGCCGCGCCGGCCGAGAGCAGGCCGGTGAGCAGTTCACGTCTGGTGGTCATGGATGCTTCCTCCGTGGTGGTGGTCGCCGGGCCGTCGGGCGGGCCGGGGCGGATCCGGGCGGTGCGGCGGGAAGGCGGTCGGCGGTCGGTTCGCGCAACGGCGCGCCGCGGGCGGGGCGGGCACGATGCACCGACCCGTCGGCGGGGCGAGGCGCACGTCAGCGGGAACGCTGTGCGGATGCGACTGCCGTCGCCGTGCGGGGCGATCGGTAGGGGTTTGCCGAGACCGCGTGCTCGGTCAACGGGGCGGGCCCGTGCGCAGCGGAACGCGGCGCTCCCGCACCGCCGCTCGCCCGCTGCTACACCGTCCGCTACCTGCGGGTCGGTCGGCGAGGCGGCCACGACCTGCTGGTGGAGGGCAATGCGTCTCGACCTGCGGGTTGGCCGGCGATGCGGTGTCGGCGGTCGCCCGGCTCCTGCTCGGCGCCGGCCGCGTGGACGGGTGAATGCCGGTGTCGCGGGAGGGCTCGGCGCCGCGCACCGGACCGCCGGTCAGGTCAGCGCTGGGTGGAGGCCGCGGACACGGGGCGGTGCGGCATCACGCGATGCCGGACGGGTGGCGGCGCGCAGGACGGCGCGCAGTCGGTCGTGCATGGCTCCTCCGGGACGATGAGGGCGATGGCAAGCCGGTGCGGTGGTCCCGGGTGCGCTCTCGGGCGCTCCGGGGGGCCGGGTGGAGCCACTGGCGGACTCGTCCTGCGGTGAAAGTGTCGCCGGTGACCGGCCGGTGTATCCCGCCTGTGTTAGCGATCTCATCGGTCGGCTCCATCATGAAACACCGTCGATACGTTCCCGTCAACGTCACGTCATCGGGCATCGGATCGTACCTGCTGGTCATGGGCTTGAAGGTGGCCGATATTTGTTTCGGCCACACGGGTGGGGAGAATGTGCGCGCTAACAAAGGACTTCGGGGGCCGGGCGGGGGTCACGGACCCGGAGCGGGGCCCAGGGCCGCTTCGACGATCCGGATCGCCTCGATGCGATCGATGCCGAGGCTGGCGACCAGCCCCGCGTAGTCCTGGGCGGCGCGGCGGGCCTGCTCGCGGGCCTGCTCGCCGGCGGCCGAGACGAACGAGCCGGCCCGGCCGCGGGTCTCGATCAGCCCGGCCTCCTCCAGCTCCCGGTACGCCCGGCCGACGGTGTTCACGGCGAGGCCGAGGTCGGCCGCGAGCCGGCGGATCGTCGGCAGTCTCGTGCCGACGGCGAGCGAGCGTTCCTGGATCTGCCTGGCGAGCTGGGCGCGGAGCTGCTCGTACGGCGGTGTCGGCGAGCCCGCGTCGATGACGATCATCGGTTGGCCGTGGCTCGCCGTGCCGTCGTCGCGACGTCCGCGGTCCGGAGGTGGATCAGGCAGAGCGCGACGGCGCCCGCCACCACGAGCGCCAGCGAGACCGCGTTCCACCAGCCCAGCGACTCCCCGTACAGGAAGATGGCTGGCAGCGACCACACCAGGCTGGGCGTGACGAGGGCGCGGGCGTCCTCGACCCGCATGATGACGTCGGCCGCGAGCGACGTCGCGTCCTCCGCCACCGCGGGGCTCGCCACCACCTGGCGCAGCTGCATGAGGACGCCGGCGCCGGCGCCGGCGAGGCTGATCAGCACGACGATCGCCCGGGAGCGCAGGCCGGGGTCGGCCACCGTCAGCACGCTCACCGCGAGCAGCATCGCCCCGGCGAGGGTGGCGACGGCGAAGACGGCGAACGGCCTGCCCAGCACCGCCGGCCAGCCGAGCTCGACCGGGTGGGCCACCCGCCGGGACAGCCGCGCGCCGGCCCGCCGGTCGGCGCGCCGCACCCACCAGCCGAGCAGCCACTGCCCCACGAGCAGTCCGACCACCAGTGCCGCCAGCGCCGGCAGCGACAGCCGGGACGACGTGGCGTCGTTGGGCAGTGCCAGTGCGAGGGTCAGCGCCGCGCCCATCAGGAAGGCGGCAATCAGCAGGCTGTCGACCACCTTGGCGCGCCGCCGCACCGCCAGCCGCTCCGCGAGCAGCGGGGTCGGCTCGGCGTCGGCCAGGCCGTGCCGGGCCAGCCACCGCCCGGCCTCCATGAGATCTGCCTGGCGCATGCCACCACCTCCGTTTGTCGCAAGCTTCGTCTCAATAAGATGAGTCATAGCATGCGACAAAGTCAAGCCCCGGTCGGCCGCCGTCACCGCCGTCGGCTCAGGACGCGGCGGGGTCCCGGCCCACGGCAAGGGCTGCCGGTGGAAGGGTGCGCAGGAAGCGGGTGACATCGGCCGCCTCGGCCTCGATCCCGGCCTGCACCTCGGGCGGCAGTGCCGCGAACGCGTCCACGCGGACGCCCCGGGCGCCGTGCCGCGCCCAGGTGCCGACGGCGAGCCCGTCGACCGCGACCGCGGGCCGGATGACGCCGCCACCGGGAAAGACCCGCTGCTGGTACGCGGTGTCCACGACCGCGTCCCGGCTCCGGTAGCCGGTGAGGTAGTCGTCGTACGCGGGCAGCAGGCGCACGTCGGCGGCGTCCGCGCCGGGCACCTCGCCGGCCGCCTCGTCGAGCACGGCCGACCCGTCGGGCCGCACGCGCAGGCCGGCCTGCTGCGCCCAGGCGCGCCGAGCGGCCGTCACCGGCAGCCCCGACCAGGTGGCGAAGTCGGCCACCCCGGCCGGTGCGTACGCCCGCAGGTAGCGGCGGGCCAGCTCGGCGGCGGCGTCCTGCGGCGACGGCTGCTCGCCGCCGCGCTCGGGCAGCCAGTCGTCGAGCAGCACATAGGTGGTCTCGCCCGCGCGGCGCGGCCCGTGGCAGGCGAGACCGGACAGGGTCGCGTGGCGGATGAGATGGTACGGCGCCTGCCCGGCCGGGTCGACGCCGAGCTTCGCGAGGTGCTCGGCCAGCTCCGCCCGGGTGAGCGGGCCGTGTGCGGACAGGGCGCGGGCGAGGTGGCGGTCGGCGCGTTCCCGCAGGTCGTCGTCCAGGCCGAGCTGGCGGTAGCGGCTCGCCGTGGCGGCGATGACGCGCGGGCCGAGCAGCCGCAGCACCCAGCGGGCGTCGCTACCGGGGATGGTGTGCAGGGTGCCGCGCATGAACCAGCCGCGCAGGATGCTGCGGTCGTCCTCGTACGCGCGGCGCACGTCCTCGGCGGTGAGGCCGCGGCTGCGGGCGCGGACGCCCAGCTCCGCCGCGGTGGCGTCCTGCGCCTGCACGGCGAAGACCCGCTCCACCACGGCCGCGGCGGAGCCGAGCCGGACGCCCCCGCCGATGGCCTGCGCGCGGGCCCGCAGCAGTCGGTCGGGGACGGCGTCGTCGCGCGGGTTGTCGGGCACGAGCGTCACCGTAGCCGCCGGGTCCGACCCGCGGCCGTACCCTGTCGCCATGGACGCGGGGGAGAACGAGGATCGCGTGCGGCTGGCGCAGGTCTGCGCCGCGTACGGGCTGGGCGAGGTGGGCGAGGTGCGCGGCCTGCCGATCGGCGCCATGAACCGCAACTGGCGGGTGGAGACCACCACGGGCGCCTACGCCGTGAAGGAACTGCAGGATCCGAGCGCGGGCGACGTGCACGAGCGGCACCGCACGGTGAAGTCGCTCATCGACCGCGGCGTACCCGTCCCGCGGCCGCTGGAGCGGGCGGGCGGCGATCCGACGTGCACGGTGGACGGTGCCCGCTTCACGGTCAGCGCCTGGGCGCCCGGCGAACACCTCGCGGGCACCGCGATGAGCCTCGGGCAGGCCGCGGCGCTCGGTGACCTGCTGGGCGGCATCCACGTGGCGCTGTCCGCCGTGCCTTGGCCGCATGCGCCCGAACCGGGCGGCGCGGTCGCCGACGCGGGCCGGACGCTGACCTGTCTGGACTCGCTGCTGGCGACGATCTCCCGCAGGCCGGAGCGCGACGAGATCGACGAGCTCGCGGTGCGCGATCTGACCTGGCGACGCGAGCTGCTCACCGCCCCGGCCCTGCTCGTGCCGGCGGGCGAGGAGCCAGGTCCGCGGGGCGGCGTCCACGGCGACTTCCACCACAACAACGTGCTGTGGGAGCGGGGCCGGATCAGCGCCGTCCTGGACTGGGACCGCATCGGCGTCCGCTCGCCGGCGGCCGAGCTGATCCGCACGTGCCTGCTCACCTTCAGCGGCGACGGCGGCCTCGACCTGCCGCGTACGGCGGCGTTCGTGCGCGGCTACCGGCAGCGGCGGCCGCTGACCGCCGGCCGGCTCGCCGACGCCGAGCACCGGATGTGGTGGTCTTGGCTGACCGGCTTCTGGCCGCTGAACCGCCGCTACGAGGACGGGGTCACCGCGTTCGACCACTTCTACGTCCGCAACGCGGCGACTTTTCGCTGGTGGACCGGCAACCGGCCGGCGGTCGTCGCCGCGCTCACCGGCCGCGACGACGGCTAGGGCGCTGGCTGGCGGATCGTGGCTCTGCGTGTGGCTCGGTACGTCGGTTCCGTGGCGGCTTCCGTGGTCACCACGGATGTGGCGGGCGGCCCGGGAGGCGAGGCTTTGTTCAGACACAGCGATCCACGACAGCCTCCCGAAGGAGCACGCCATGACCTCCATCGACCACCTCGTCCTCGAAGTCACCGACCCGGCCGCCGCCGCGGCGTTCTACACCGCGGCCTTCGGGTTGGGCGAGCGCATCCGCGTGCGGGCCGGCGACGAACCGTCGGCAGGGTTCCGCGGCTACGTGATCTCGCTGGTCGTGCCCGAGCCCTGCGACGTGGACAGCTTCTTCGGCACCGCCCTGGCCGCCGGGGCGACGACGCTCAAGCCGGCGAGCAAGAGCTTCTGGGGCTACGGCGGCACCCTGCAGGACCCGTTCGGCACCATCTGGAAGCTCGCGTCGGCGCAGAAGAACAACTCCGGCCCCGCCACGCGGCAGGTGACCGATGTCGTGCTGCTGCTCGGCGTCGGCGACGTCAAGGCGACCAGGCAGTTCTACGCCGACCGCGGCCTGCCGGTGGCCAAGAGCTTCGGCAGCAAGTACGTCGAGTTCGGCACCTCGACCATCAAGATGGCGCTCTACAGCCGCAAGTTCGCTGCGAAGGACTCCGGCGTGTCACCCGAGGGCTCCGGCTCGCACCGCATCACCGTCGGCAGCGACGCCGGAGGCTTCGTCGACCTCGACGGCTTCCGGTGGGAGGCCGCGTCCGCCTAGGTGCTGCGGGGTCACACCACTGACCGCCACGAGTGGGCTGTGCCGCAAGCAACGGCTCCGGCACAGCCCACTCGGCGCTGCTCAGGTCTCCGCCGTCCCCACGCCGCCCGGCCGGCCGTCACTGGTGGGTGGGGTCGGTCCAGCGGCCGATGCTGCGGGAGCGGACCGGCTCGATGAACCGGGGCGCGGCGCTGTGCGGGAAGCCGTCCCCCCAGTTCGTGGCGTCGCCCTCCATCACCACGCGGGCGTTGTCGGTGTACCAGTCGACCAGGTCGGCGTCGGAGCGCACGATCCAGGTGCAGCCGGTCTCGGCGTCGGCGGTGAAGTCGCCGTGGCGGATCAGCGGCGGGCGCCAGAAGTACGTGCCCGGCCACATCTTGCCGAAGTTGTAGTCGAACCCGCCGTCGAGGCAGTACGCCTCCTCGGAGCAGGGGTGGTGGGCCAGCGGCACCTCGCGCCAGCCGGGCTTGGCCTTGATGAGCCGGGTGTAGAAGCCGGTCTGCGTGTCGCGGTGCAGCAGCTTGATGTAGAGCCCGGGGACCGGCGTGCCGCCCAGGTCGAACCGCATCGGGCTGCCGTCCTTGACGTCGATCCACGGCATCTGCGCGCTGTCGCGCACGACGAGCACCTGGTCCGGCCGGACGGTGTCCAGGCCGGTGTCGGCGAGGTCGAAACGCCAGTCGCCGTACTCGCGGAACAGCAGGATCTCGGTGCCCGCCGTGGCGGTGACCGGTGGCGTCCACACGCCCTTGGGTGCGGTCCAGTAGCCCTCCGGGCCCAGCACCGTGTCGCCGATGGTGACCTGTCCGGACAGGACGTACCACTCGGTGTCGGCGCGGTGCACGCCGCCGGGGCGCGACCAGTCGCCGGTGAACCGGACCTTCAGCGAGGCCGAGCCGTCCTCCTCGTCGTAGCTGAGGTTGCGCTGCTCGGCGCTGCCGGTGGCGTGCTGGAACTCCGCGACGTGCCAGATGAGGTCGCGTTCGTCGATGATCTCCACGTGCGGGCGCACGGCTGCCTCCTCCATGTGCGTGACTATTTCCGGTGCAGAACGTATCGCTTAACAGATTCGAGTACAAGGTGTAGCGTCAACGCCTGTGAACCGACCTGGCCGCCCCGCCGGCCCCACCGCCGACACCGTCACCGTCGTGCTCACCGCGGCCCTGGAGCTGCTGCTCGCCGAGGGCGCCACCGCGCTGACCGCCCAGCGGCTGCACCAGGCCACCGGCGTGTCCCGCTCGACGATCTACCGCCACTGGCCCACCCCGAGCGCCGTGCTGGCCGCGCTGATCGACGTCGCCCCGCTGCCGCCCGCCGAGCCGTCCGGCGACCTCGCCCGCGACCTGCACGCCGAGGTCGACCAGCTGTGCAACCGGCTGCGGGACCGGCCCGTCGGCGCCTTCCTGCAGGCCCTCGTCGTCGCCGCCGCGGCCGACCCCGACGCGGCCCTGCTGCGCCACCGGTACGTCGGCGACCTGCTGGCGCCGTTCCACGCGGTGCTGCGGGCGGCGGGCGTGCCCGCGACCGAGCGCGAGGACGCCGTCGCGGTGATCGCCTCCCCGCTGCTGCTGGACGCGCTGCTGCTCGACCGGCCGACCGCGCGCAACCGGGCGCACCGCATCGTCGACGACGTCGTGGCGAAGGTGGTCCGGCCGTGACCAACGCCGTCGGGCCGCGCGCCGTCTTCGGCGTCATCGTGCCCAGCACCAACACCGTCGTCGAGCACGACTACTGGTCGGCGCGCGTGCCGGGCATCGCCTACCGCGCGGGCTCGATGTACATCCCCAACCCGGTGATGGGCGACGACGAGGACTTCCAGGCCCTGCTCGGGCAGATCCGCGCCTCGATCGACACCGCCGTGCGCGACGTGCTCACCGCCGAGCCCGACCGCATGGTCATGGGCATGTCCGCGGAGACCTTCTGGGGCGGCGTCGCCGGCAACGCCGCCTTCGAGCAGCGCCTGCGGGAGCGCACCGGGCTGCCGGTCACCACCGGCGCGAGCTCCTGCCGGGCCGCGCTGCACGAGCTGGGCTGCCGGCGCATCGCCGTGTTCTCGCCGTACCAGCCGATCGCCGACCGCGAGGTCGGCCGGTTCTTCACCGAGGCCGGGTTCGACGTCGCGGCCGTCACCGGCCTGCGCTGCCCGACCGCCATGGACATCGCCAAGGTGCCCGACGACCGGCTCCGGGAGGTCGTCGCCTCGCTCGACGCCCCGGACGTCGACGCGATCGTGCAGGTGGGCACCAACCTGTCGTTCGTGGCCCTGGCCGACCGGCTGGAGCAGGAGCTCGGCAAACCGGTGCTCGCCATCAACGCCGCGACGCTGTGGCACGCGCTGCGCGAGCACGGCCTCGCCGACCGGGTCGACGGCGCGGGGCGGCTGCTGCGCGAGCACTGACCGCGAACGGTGGGCTGCGGGCGGCGGCCGCGACGGGCATTCCTAGGATGTGCCTGCAATGTGGACCGCCGGTGACGGCCGGTGGCGTTCGGCGGTGGGGAGATCCAACGGTGGTGCGGCTCGGAATGCGGCGACGCATGCGTGTCTGGTTCGACGGCACGATGGACCGGGGCACCCCCGCCCTCATCGGCTGGCTGGGGCTGGCCTCGCTGGCGCTGATCACCGTCGTGACCGGACTGGCCGCGCTGTTCGCCGCCGAGGAGACCGGCAAGAGCGGCGGCTGGGCGGCCGTGCTGTGGGACAGCCTGATGCGGACCCTGGACCCCGGCACCATGGGCGGCGACGGCGGCGGGCCGGTCTTCCTCGGCCTGATGCTCGTGGTCACCGTCGGCGGCATCTTCATCGTCAGCTCGCTCATCGGCGTGCTCACCACCGGCCTCAACGACGCCATCACCAACCTGCGCAAGGGCCGCTCGCCGGTGATCACCCAGGGGCACATCGTGGTGCTGGGCTGGTCGGACCAGGTCTTCACCGTGGTGGCCGAGCTGGCCGCGGCCAACCGCAGCTCGCGCCGGACCAGCGTGGTGATCCTCGCCGACCGCGACAAGATCGACATGGAGGACCAGCTCCGGGCCCGGGTCGGCGACACCGGCCGCACCCGGGTGGTGTGCCGCTCCGGCAGCCCGCTCAAGCGGGCCGACCTCGACCTGGTCAGCCTCGACACCGCGCGGGCGGTGATGGTGCTGTCCCCGGCCGACGACGACCCCGACATCGACGTCATCAAGGTGCTGCTGCTGCTCAACAACCGGCCCTGGCCCGCGGTGCGGCCGCACGTGGTCGCCGCGGTGCAGGAGTCGGCCAACGTCGCGGCGGCCCGGCTCGCCGCCGGCAGGCACGCGCTGGTGGTCGACGCCGACGACATCGCGGTGCGGATGGTGGTCCAGTCCCACCGGCAGTCCGGCCTGTCGACCGTCTGCACCGATCTGCTCGACTTCGCCGGCAACGAGATCTACCTGCGGGCCGAGCCGTCGCTGGCCGGGCGCAGCTACGGCGACATCCTCGGGGCGTTCGAGGCGGGCGCGCCCATCGGGCTGCGCCGCGCCGACGGCGCCATCGCGGTCAACCCGCCCATGGACACCGTCCTGACCGGCACCGACGAGGTCATCCTCGTCGCCGAGGACGACCTGCTGATCGAGCTGGCGGCGACGCCGCCCCGGGTGGACGCCGACGCGATCGTGCTCGTGCCCGACAGCAAGCAGGCCCCCGACCGGACCCTGATGGTCGGCTGGAACTCCCGCGCCGAGCGCGCCCTCGACCTGCTCGACCGGTTCGCCGAGCCCGGCTCCGCGCTCGACGTCGCCGCGCCGCGCGAGCCGCAGGAGGCGCTCGCGGTCGAGCGCAGCAACCTGACCGTCGGCTTCAAGCGCTGCCAGCCGACCAGCCGCCGCGACCTGGAGTCGCTGGACCTGGGCGGATACCAGCACATCATCGTGCTGTCCGACGACACCGCCGCGCCCGACCACGCCGACGACCGGACCCTGGTGACGCTGCTGCACCTGCGCGACATCGAGGTGAACCTCGGCGAGCCGTACTCGATCGTCACCGAGATGAACGACGACAGCAACCGCGAGGTCGCCCAGGTCACCAAGGCCGACGACTTCGTCGTCTCGGCCCGGCTGATCAGCCTGCTGATGACGCAGCTGGCGGAGAACCGGCACCTGTACGACGTGTTCGCCGATCTGTTCGAGGCGTCCGGTGCGGAGATCCACCTCAAGCCGGCGGCCGACTACGTCCAGCCGGGCGCGGAGGTCACGTTCGCGACGGTGGTCGAGTCGGCGCGGCGGCGGGGCGAGTCGGCGATCGGCTACCGCACCCGCCGCGAGGCCGACCAGCCGCCCGCGTACGGCGTGGTGCTCAACCCGCGCAGGTCGCAGCCGGTGTGCCTGGACGTCGCCGACAGCATCGTGGTGATCTCCACGGACTGAGCCCACGGGACTGCCCGCCGGGCCCGCACCGGAGGTGGCACCCGGTGCCGAGGGCACGGCTCGTGCGTCGTGGTGCGGGACCTGCCGGCGGCCTGGCGGGTCCGGCCGGGGCACGCCGGTGGGGATCGCGGGGTCAGTGGCCGGTGCCGGGCAGCTCCTCGGGACCTGGGACGAGATCGTCGGCGGCCCGGGGTGCGGGCACCGCGGCCGGTCGGGCCAGGCGGCGGTCCAGCAGGTGGTTGACCCCGGCGTGCAGCAGGTTGGCGGTGACGATCGCCGGGGCGACCACGGCGACGACGCCGTCGAAGTCGATCTGGAGGGTCAGCGCCAGGATGATGGCGGTGATGCCGTTCTGCTGCGCGGCGGCCAGGTGCCAGCGGTCGGCGCGGGGCATGCCCCGCGTCAGCAGCCAGGCCGCCAGCGCCTGCGCGGCGTAGGCCGCCACGCCCAGGGTGATCCCGCGCGCCAGGGACACCCCGTCGATGAGCAGCGCGCCGAGCGCGGTGGCCGCGGCGAACATGGCGACCTGGGTCAGCCGCGGGATCCACGGCTCCAGCACGGCGGGCCGGGCGAACAGGCCGATGATCGCGACGGCGAGCATCCAGCCCGTGGCGACGGCGGCGGCCAAGGCGGCGGCGAGGATCGCGTACCGCAGCGCCGCCCGGTCGCCGGCCAGCCGCCACAGCGCCCAGCAGGCGGCGGCCAGCGCCGCGTTGCCGGCGAGGTCGGCGGCGTACCACAGCAGCGTGCCGCCGCCGGGGCCGGCGGCCCCGCCCAGCCCGAAGGCGGTCGCCGCCACCGCCGAGGCGTACACGGCCAGCAGGACCGTCACCGGGTCGTCGAACGACGACCAGGCCGCGAGCACGGTGCGGGCCCGCTCGCTCATCCGGCTGTCGTTCAGCAGCGCGGCCACCGAGAGCGGATCGATCTGCGCGACCGCGACGCCGAGGATCAGGAACAGCGGATCCTGCCAGGCCAGCGCCAGGCTGCCGCCGATGAGCAGGGCCTTGCCGCCGACGCCGACGGTCACCGCGAGGGTGATCACGCGCCGGTCGTCGCGGGCCCGGCCCAGGTCGATGCCGTACGTCGCGCCGTAGAGACCGATCGCCAGCAGCGCGTACGCGCCGAGCCGGTAGCCGGGGGAGTGGGACAGCGCGGCCACGTCGAGGTCCAGCGCCCAGGCGATCGCCAGGCCGACGGCCATGAACAGTCCGAGCTGGCCGATGCGGCGCATGTGGTTCCCCTCATCGCGGGTCGGCTCCGTCGCGACGGTGCCTCCGCGCCGGGCCGGCCGTCGACAGGACAGCTTAGCGACCTCGTGCACCAGGACCGGCTCTGTCCGATGTGGCCATTGAGCGGCTCGCGCCGGCTACCTACGATGATCGCGCCCTTACCCCTTCCGCCTGCGAGGTGCGCGATGTCGGCTGCCGAGTCACCGCCGGTCACGAGAGTCAACTGGTCCCAGCGGATGGCGGGCATCCTGGCCAGCACCGTCGCGCTGCCCCTGATCTTCGAGATGCTGCTCGCGATGGTCAGCGGCGACCCGTTCAACTTCGGCCGGGCGGGGATCGCCGTGGTCGTGGTGGGGCTGACCGCCGGGCTGCTCTACCTCGCCCGGCCGGGCTGGCTCAACGTGCAGCGCGCGCGGGGCGCGTTCCTGATCCTGGCCGGGCTGGGCAGCGCCATCCACGGCTTCCTGGTCGCGGCGGCCAACGACCTGTTCGCCAAGGAGATCGTGCAGGACGTGGTCGGCATGGCGGCGCTTATCCTCGGCGTCACCACGTTCGCGATCGGCTGCTTCTACTTCCGGGTCGAGGACGTGGCGGAGGTGATCGAGAACCCGGCGACCACCCGGCCGGCGGCTGAGGAGATCGCCGTGTCCACGGTGCCGGGGCACTACCAGGCCGACTCCAGCGACCGGGCGATGCTGGAGGCGTGCCGGGACGCGCTGAGCGTGCAGCGGCTGCACTACCTCGCGGTGTACGAGCCGCCGGACGCCGCGCCGGACGCACCGGCGCAGCGGGTGTTCAGCGTGGACGTGTTCGAGCAGAACGCCTACCGGGTGCGGCAGCTCAACCCGCACCAGCGCCGGGAGATGTACCACGACGAGGGCCTGGCGCTGATCGAGCTGCGGCACAGCCTGCGCGGCAGGCTGGATCGGCTGCACACGGGCCGTCTCGTGCGCATCGTGCTGGACGTGGAGCAGGGCGCGCTCTACTACCAGGAGCTGAGCCGGGAGCCGGCGCGGCACCTGATCGGCGTCACCCTCGACCAGGACCAGGTCTACGCCACCGACGCGGAGCTGGACGTGCTGCGCGGCACCCTGCGCAGGCTGCTGGGGCTGCCGAGAACCTGACGAGATGATGTACTCGGGGGCAGACCCGGCAGGAGGACCCCATGACAGACCTCGACCCCGGCGACCCGCTCGCGTCCGCGGCGGTGCACGCCATCCAGGCGGGTGACACGGACACCCTGACGCGGCTGCTGGCGGACAACCCGCGGCTGGCGGGCGCCCGGCTCGGCGACGGCGGCGGATACCGCACGCTGCTGCATGTCGCCACCGACTGGCCCGGCCACCGGCCGAACGGCCCGGCCACCGTGGCCGTGCTCGTGCGGGCCGGGGCGGACGTCGACGCCCGCTTCACCGGCGGTGCGCACACCGAGCGGCCGCTGCACTGGGCCGCCAGCAACGACGACGTCGACGTCCTCGACGCGCTGCTGGACGCCGGGGCCGACATCGAGGCCGACGGCGGCGTCATCGGCAACGGCACGCCGCTGGCCGACGCGGTCGCCTTCGCCCAGTGGAACGCGGCCCGCCGCCTCGTCGCGCGCGGTGCCCGGCCAAACCTCTGGCAGGCCGCCGGGCTGGGCATGCTCGACACCGTGCGGGAGCAGTGCTCCGCCGTGCCGCCGCCGCCGGCCGAGGAGATCACCGCCGCGTTCTGGCTGGCCTGCCACGGCGGCGCGCAACCGACCGCGGCGTACCTGCTGGATCTCGGCGCCGATCGCGACTGGATCGGCTACGACCAGCTCACGCCGCTGGACGCCGCGCGGCGCAGCGGTGCACACCACGTCGTCGCCTGGCTCGCCGACCTCGGTGGCCGCAGCGCGGACCAGGTGCGCGGACAGGCGTGACCCCCGGCGGGGGCATCGGTCAGTCGATGTCGAGGTCGCGCAGGTTGGTCTTGGCCAGTTCGAGGATCTCCGAGCCGCGTCCGGACAGGATCGTCCGGGTCGCGTACAGCGTGAAGCCCTTGAGCTGCCCGAACGAGACCTTCGGCGGGAGGGCGAGCTCGTGGCGGGTGGTGACGACGTCGACCACGGCCGGGCCGGGGTGCGCGAAGGCCGCCCGCAGCGCGGCCTCCAGGTCGCCGGCCTTCTCCACCCGCGCGCCGAACAGCCCCGCGGCCTCGGCCAGCGCGGCGAAGTCGGGGTTGTCCAGCTCGGTGGCGTAGTTGACGAAGCCGGCGGCCTTCATCTCCAGCTCCACGAACGACAGCGAGCCGTTGTTGAAGACCACGACCTTCACGGGCAGGTGCAGCTGGCGCAGGGTGAGCAGCTCGCCGAGCAGCATGGCCAGCCCGCCGTCGCCGGACAGCGTGACGACCTGCCGGCCGGGGTGTTCGGACTGCGCCCCGATGGCCTGCGGCAGCGCGTTGGCCATCGACCCGTGGCTGAACGAGCCGATCAGCCGGCGGCGGCCGTTCATGCGCAGGTAGCGGGCCGCCCAGATGCAGGGCGTGCCGACGTCCGCGGTGAAGATCGCGTCTTCGGCGGCGAGCCGGTCGACGACGGCGGTGACGTACTGCGGATGCAGCGGCGACTCGTCGGCGGCGCTCTCGGCTAGGCGGTCCAGCCGGCCGCGGGCGCGCCGGTAGTGGGCGGTCATCCGGTCCAGGTGGGTCGCGTCGGTCTTGGGGGTGAGCATCGGCAGCAGGGCGTCGACGGTGTCGGCGACGGTGCCCACGAGGGGGACGCCGACCTGCACCCGCCTGCCGATCTGCTCGCCGCGCACGTCGACCTGGACCACCGGGACGCCCTCGGGATAGAACTGGCGGTAGGGGAAGTCGGTGCCGAGCATGAGCAGCGTGTCGCAGTGCTCCATCGCCCGGTAGCCGGAGCTGAAGCCGATCAGCCCGGTCATGCCCACGTCGAACGGGTTGTCGTACTCGACGTACTCCTTGCCGCGCATGGCGTGCACGATCGGCGCCCGCAGCGCCCCGGCGACGTCGAGCAGCCGGTCGTGCGCGCCGGCGCAGCCCGCCCCGGCGAGGATCGTCACGCTGCCCGCCGCGTTCAGGACCGCGGCCGCGGCCGCCAGGGATCGCTCGTCGGGCCGCACGATCGGTGACGCCGCGCGGATCGACGCCGGCTTGGCCCCGGCCGGTGCCTCGTCGAGGAACACCTCGCCCGGGATGACGACGACCGAGGCGCCGCCGCGGGCCAGCGCGGTACGCATCGCGATCTCCATGACCAGCGGCAGCTGCTCGCTCACGGAGACCAGCTCGGTGTAGACGGAGCACTCGCGGAACAGGTCCTGCGGATGGGTCTCCTGGAAGTACCCGGTGCCGATCTCGGTGCGCGGGATGTGCGCGGCGATCGCGAGCACGGGCACGCGGCTGCGGTTCGCGTCGAACAGGCCGTTGATGAGGTGCAGGTTGCCGGGTCCGCAGCTGCCCACGCACACCGCGAGCTCGCCGGTGACCGCCGCCTCGCCGGCCGCGGCGAACGCCGCCGCCTCCTCGTGGCGGACGTGCTGCCAGCTGATGGTGCCGTCGCGGCGCAGGGCGTCGGTCAGGCCGTTGAGCGAGTCGCCGGGCACCCCGTACACCCGGCGCACGCCGGACGCCTTCAGGGTCGCGACCAGCAGGTCGGCCATCGTGCTAACCATCATCCGCCCCCTCGTTCGCCGGACGTGGCGGGTCCGGGTCGGAGCCGGCCGGTGTCCGGATCGTCCGGCCGGGTCTCGTGCCGCCGGGGGTGGGATCGGCGTCGATCGTGCGACCGAGATCCGCCACGAGCCGCCGACCGCGGGACCGCGAATCGGATGGTGAAAGGCGGCTCGGCGCGGTTCCATTATCGCGCCCCGGCTGCCCGCGCGCCGCCGATCGGCCCGAGCCGGTGTGCCGTCGGTGCTGGTCAGTGCCCACCCGAGTGCGCGTGGGACGGGCTCGGCGCGGGCGCCGGTGCGGCGGGTGCGGTGGCCGGCCCAGCCACCGCGGTGAACGCCGCCGTGCGCACGACGCCGCCGTGCTGGAAGTCCAGGAACAGCCGGTACGCCCCGGCGGAGGGCACCTCGGCGTGGAAGACGATCCGCGGCCCGGCCGCGGTGCGCCCGTCACCCGGCTCGCCGTCAGGGTGTACGTGCAGGTAGGCAAGGTCGCCGTCGCGCAGCGCGACCAGGTGGCCGTACGCGGCCAGGTAGGGCTGCAGGTCGGTGACGGGTGCGCCGTCCTTGGCGACGGTCAGCGTGAGCTGCGACGAGGTGCCGGGCACCAGGTCGCCGTCCAGGGTGACGGTGTAGCCGTCGACGGTCGCCGCGCGCGCCACCGGGGGCAGCGGCCGGGGCTGGTAGTCGCCCGCGGCGGGCAGGTCCGCGCCGAGGGTCAGCGGCTGGTCCCGCCCGGCGGGCTGGAAGTCGGCGAACAGCCGGTACTGCCCGGCGGCCGGCACCCGCAGGTCGGTCTCCCACACCCCGTCCGGGCCGAGCGTCGGGTGGACGTGCTGGAACCCGGTCAGGTCGCGGCGCACCACGATCAGGTGCAGGTCCTTGTCGTGCGTCGGCGTGTACGCGGTCACCGGCCGGCCGTCGGGGCCCAGCACCGAGAACCGCAGCGCGCCGGTCGACCCGGTCGGCAGGGCGGTGGTCAGCGGCTGCAACCGGTAGCCGTCCTGGACGATCTGCAGCCCGCCGGGCACCTCGGCCGGGACGCCCGCCGGTGCGGTGGCGCCGCCGTGGGCCGATCCCGAATGGTCGGCGCCGGCGGGGGCGGTGCTACTGGCGGCGGGGCGGGCCAGGTGACCGGCTCCGAACGACGCGGCGAACACCGCGACCAGGCCGAGCCCGAACAGGCCCAGTTTGAGCGGGGTGTTCATGGCTGTGCTGCCCATCACTCCTCCTTGGCGACATACCCCCATGGGGTATCCTGAGCGCGTAATGGAGCATACCCCCTGGGGGTAGCGGTGCGGAACCGAAGTGGGAAGGACCACCCGGCTCCTGCCGGGGCCGGTCTCCGCGCCGTCGGGGAGAACCGTCCCTCACCTGGGGGTATGTTCGAAGTGGATCAAGGATGGAGGCCGGCGTGGAGCACGAGCACCCAGGACACCGCCCCGAGCACGGCGGCCGCGTCGCCGAGGTCGCGCTCGACTTCTGCTTCTGCGGGACCGAGCTCGCCGCGCTCGAACGGTTCCTCACCGCCCAGCCCGCGATCACGGCGGTGCACGCCGACCGCACCCGCGCCGTGCTCCACGTGGCCTACGACCCGGCTCGCACCGACGCCGCCGCGATCCGGCGGCTGCTGAGCGGCCGGGGGTACGGCTGCGACTGCGCCGACTGCCCGGCCTCGTGCTGCCAGTCCGGCCACCCCGCCGCCGGCCGCCCCGACGAGCAGCAGATCCACACCCGGCATCCCAGCCACACCGCGGCGGCGCACGACGCCACCCCGATGGACCACGATGGCGCGGGCGACCGGCCCGACGGCGGCGGCGGGCACACGGCGCACGAACGGCATGTCGACGGTGGGCACGCGGCGCACGAACGGCATGTCGACGGTGGGCACGCGGCGCACGAGCAGCCCGGTGGCGACGGGCACGTGGCGCACGGACAGCACGGTGGCGGCGGGCATGCCGGGCACGGGGCGGACATGGTCGCCTCGATGCTGCGGCGCTTCGTCGTCAGCGCGGTCCTCACCGTCCCGATCGTGGCGTTCTCCCCGATCGGCGAGGTGTTCGGGCTGCCCGCGCAGCCGCCGTTCGGGCTGTCCATGGGCTGGTTCGGCCTGCTGCCGGCCACGGTGGTGGTGTGGTGGGGCGGCTGGCCGTTCCTGTCCTCCGCCGCGCGGTCCCTGCGCTACGGCGAGGTCACCATGATGACCCTGATCGCCGTCGGCATCCTGGTGGCGTACCTGTACTCGCTCGGCGCGACCCTGCTCGGCGGCCACGAGGTCTTCTTCGAGGCCGCGGCGATGCTCACCACGCTGAGCCTGCTCGGGCACTGGCTGGAGATGCGCTCGCGGTTCGCCACCGGCCGGGCCGTGGCGGCGCTGCTGTCCCTGGCGCCGCCCACGGCGGTGGTACGCCGCGACGGCCGCGACGCCGAGCTCCCGCTCGACCAGGTGGTCACCGGCGACGTGATCGTGGTCCGGCCCGGCGCGCAGGTCCCGGTCGACGGCACGGTGCGCGACGGCGCGTCGTACGTGGACGAGTCGATGATCACCGGCGAGCCGGTGCCGGTCGCCAAGGGCGCGGGTGACGGCGTGGTCGGCGGCACGATCAACACCACCGGCGCGTTCACCTTCACCGCGACCGCCGTCGGCGCCGACACCGCCCTGGCCCGGATCGTCGCCATGGTCCAGAACGCGCAGGCGTCGAAGGCCCCGGCGCAGCGGCTGGCCGACACCGCCGGCCGGTATCTCGTCTACGTCGCGCTGGCCGCGGGCGCGCTGACGTTCGCGGCGTGGACGCTGTGGGGCGCGCACGGCGCCGGGTTCGCGCTCACCGCCGCCGTGTCGGCGATCGTCATCGCCTGCCCGGACGCGCTGGCCCTGGCCACCCCGACGGCGATCACCGTCGGTGTCGGGCAGGGCGCCCGCGGGGGAGTGCTGTTCAAGAACGCCACCGCGCTGGAGGCGGCGGCCGGCGTCGACACGGTGGTGTTCGACAAGACCGGCACGCTGACCCGCGGCCGGCCGGAGGTCACCGACCTGGTGCCCGCCGCCGGGTTCACCGACGACGAGCTGCTGGGCCTGGCCGCCCGGGCCGACCGGCCGTCGCAGCACCCGCTCGCCGCCGCGATCGTCGACGCGGCCGTCGCGCGCGGTATCGACGTGTCGCCTCCCGAGGCGTTCGACTCGCTCCCGGGGCACGGTGTGTCCGCCACGGTCGGCGGCCGCCGGGTCCTGATCGGCAACGCGCGGCTCATGGAGCGCGAGGGCGTCGACGTCACCGCGCTGCGGCCGCGGGTGTCCGCGCTCGCCGCCGACGGCCGGACCGCGATGTACGTCGCCGTCGACGGGGGACCGGCCGGTGTGCTCGCCGTCGCGGACCCGGTCCGCGAGCAGGCCCGCGCCGCCGTCGCCGCGTTGCACCGGGCCGGGGTGCGCACGGTGATGCTCACCGGCGACCAGCGCGCCACCGCCGAGGCCGTGGCCCGGACGCTGGGCATGGACACGGTCGTGGCCGAGGTCCTGCCCGCCGACAAGGCCGGGCACATCGCACGGTTGCAGCGGGCCGGGGCGAGGGTCGCGATGGTCGGCGACGGCGTTAACGACGCCCCGGCCCTGGCCTCGGCCGACGTCGGGGTGGCGATCGGCGCCGGCACCGACGTGGCGGTGGAGACGGCCGACGTGGTGCTCCTCCGCGACGACCCGGCCGACGTCGCGTACGCGCTGCGCATCGCCCGCGCCGTGCGGCGGAAGATCAAGCAGAACCTGTTCTGGGCCGCCGTCTACAACCTGCTGGCGATCCCGGTCGCGGCGGGAGTGCTGTATCCGAGCCTCGGCCTGCTGCTGCGCCCGGAGTGGGCGGCGCTGCTGATGAGCGCCTCGACGATCATCGTCACGTGCAACGCGCTGCTGCTGCGCCGCACCCCGGTCAGCGGGCGCGGCGCCAGGGTGCGGGCCGGCCGTGCAGCCACCACTCCAGCCGCCGGGTGATCCACGGCAGCATCACGTAGGTCATCAGCGGCGTCAGGCACAAAGTGATGATCAGGGTGCGGGAGAGGAGCGAGGCCCCGGTCAGCAGCCGCCCGGCCACCGCGTTGGCCAGCAGGCTGAGCGGGAAGAACACGAGCCAGATGGTCACCGCCTGCTTCCAGCGCGGCGGGGCGGGCGGCCTGGCCTCCTCGACGCTGTGCTCCTGCGGCGGGTCGAACCAGCCCTCGATGCCGGTGCGCCGCTCGGTGCGGGTGTGCTCCACGATGCCCTGGGCCGACGACAGCCACCACTGCCGCTGCGACGAGGTCTCCCAGTCGTGCAGCGCCGCCGCGTCGGCGAACCGGTAGAGCATGTGCCAGTCGGTGGAGCCGGGGCCGGGCCGGACCCAGCCCGCCCCGAGGAACCCGGGGAACTCCTCGGCCAGCGTCGTCCCGGCCCGCATCCAGGCGATCATCTCCCGGGCGTGGCCGGGGTCCGCCCGGCGGGTGATGGCGATGGTCACTGGTACGGCCGTGTCGTCGCTGGTCATGCCTCTATCTTGCCGAGGGCCGCGGCGGCTGGCCGGTCGGTGCGCGCCGACGGGACCGGGGTCACTGCCCGGCCTCGTGCGTCTGATGCGCAGCTCATCCGTTCGGGCACGGTCTTCGCCTCATAACCGGACATAAGATTCGCGTCCGGTCCGGGGGCGGCGGCAAAGTCTTGAAAGTCTAGCGGTTTAGTGGGATATTCGTTCCGTGGTTGAGCCGGACCGCGTGAACCGAGTGTCCTGAATGCTCGGTGCGCGGCATCGGTGCTGCGTACGACGTGCCGGTCGACCATTCGCACCGGATCAGCCGCACCTTCTTACATTGATGTTTGCCGATCTCGCTGGTGGCTCCGGCGGGATGCGGTGTGCTTCCACGCGTCCGAGGAGGACAGGTTCCGTCATGAAGAACCGGATCAGAGCAACCGTCGCGCTCGCCGCCGCCGCCGTCCTGGCGCTGTCGGCGTGCGGCAGCAGCGACGACAACAGCGGCACGCCCGGCTCGAACGCCACGCTGCACATCGTCGGCTTCGCGGTGCCCGAGCAGGCCAACAAGGCGATCGCCGCCGAGTGGAACAAGACCGACGCCGGCAAGGGCGTCAAGTTCCAGACCTCCTACGGCGCCTCCGGTGACCAGAGCCGGGCCGTGGTGGCCGGCCTCAAGGCCGACTACGTCCACTTCTCGGTCTCCAGTGACGTGACCCGCCTGGTCGACGCCGGTCTGGTGGCCAAGGAGTGGAACGCGGGCCCGAACAAGGGCATCGTCTCCTCCTCGATCGTGGTGCTCGCGGTGCGCGAGGGCAACCCGAAGAACATCCAGGGCTGGGACGACCTGGTCAAGCCGGGTGTCCAGATCGTGACGCCGAACCCCGCCTCCTCCGGCGCGGCCCGCTGGAACGCGCTGGCCGCATGGGGCCACATCGCCGCCAACGGCGGCACCGACGCGCAGGCCACCGACTTCCTGACCAAGCTGTTCGCCAACGTCGTCGCCCTGCCGGGCAGCGGCCGCGACGCCACCACGTCCTTCCTCGGCGGCACCGGCGACGTGCTGCTGGCGTATGAGAACGAGGCGATCCTGGCCACCCAGGCGGGCGAGAAGTTCGACTGGATCGTGCCGAACACCACCATCCTGATCGAGAACCCGGGCGCCATCCTCACCAAGGCCGACCCCAAGGCCAAGGAGTGGCTGGACTTCGTGCTCAGCAAGGACGGCCAGCGCCAGTTCGCGCTCAAGGGCTTCCGCCCGATCATCGAAGGCGTGGACACCACCGGTGTCGAGGGCGCCAAGGATCCGGCGAACCCGTTCCCGGCGCCGCAGAAGCTGCTCACCGTGTCCAAGGACTTCGAGAGCTGGTCGGCTCTGTCGAAGAAGTTCTTCGACGAGAAGGAGGGCGTCATCGTCAAGATCATCGCAGCCTCGGGCAAGGCCAAGTGACGGCAACGCTCACCTCGGATCGGCCGGCGGTCTCCCGCCGGCCGATCCGGCATGGACGCCCCCTGACCCCGGTCTCCGGCCTGGGGTTCGGCGTGGCGATGCTGTGGTTCAGTCTGCTCGTGCTGATCCCGCTGGCCGCCGTGGTCGTCACGGCGTCGACGGGCGGCTGGAGCAATTTCTGGCAGGCGGTGACCAATGAGCAGACCGCCGCGGCGATCAAGCTCACCGTGGGCACCGCGTTCTACGTGACGCTGATCAACGTCGTCATGGGAACCATGATCGCGTGGGTGCTGGTCCGGGACCGCTTCTTCGGCAAGCGGGTCCTGGAGATCCTCATCGACATCCCGTTCGCCCTGCCCACCATCGTCGCGGGCCTGGTGCTGCTGTCGCTGTACGGCAACAACAGCCCGGTCGGCGTCAACATCGCCAACACCCCGCAGGCGGTATTCCTGGCCTTCCTGTTCGTCACGCTGCCGTTCGTGGTCCGCACCGTGCAACCGGTGCTGGCCGAGCTCGACCGCGACGTGGAGGAGGCCGCGATGTCGCTCGGCGCGAGCCGGTTCACGGTGTTCCGGCGGATCATCCTGCCGAGCCTCACCCCGGCCATCGCGGCGGGCGCGGCCCTGTCCTTCGCCCGCGGCGTCAGCGAGTACGGCACGCTGGTGCTGCTGTCGGGCAACCTGCCGATGAAGACGGAGGTCACCTCGGTGCGCATCCTCAGCAGCATCGAGAACGACAACCTCGACAGCGCCGCGGCGGTCGCCACGATCCTGCTGGTGATCTCGTTCGCGGTGCTGATCCTCGTCGACGCCGCCCAGCGCCGGATGGTGCGCCGTGGCTGAGCTGACCCAGCGCTCCTACGCGCGCGGCCGTCGTGGTCCAGGGGCCTACCTGGTCCGCCTGATCGCCATCGTGTACCTGTTCTTCCTGGTGGCGTGGCCGCTGTACCTGGTCGCCAAGAACACCTTCGCCGACGGCATGGACAACATCAACGGCATCCTCGAGGACCCGGACATCGTGCACGCGCTGAGCCTCACCGTCCGGGTGGCGCTCATCGCCGTCGTGATCAACACGTTGTTCGGCGTCGGGATCTCGATCCTGCTGGTCCGCTACGACCTGCCCGGCAAACGGTGGCTCAGCGCGCTGCTGGACCTGCCGCTGTCCGTCTCGCCGATCGTGGTCGGCCTGGCGCTGGTGCTCGTCTACGGCGGACGCACCGGCTGGTTCGGCCCGGCCCTGGAGGACATCGGCTTCCAGGTCATCTTCTCCACGCCCGGCATCGTGCTCGCCACGGTGTTCGTGGCGCTGCCACTGGTCATCCGCGAGGTCGTGCCGGTGCTGGAGGAGGTCGGCGAGGAGCAGGAGCAGGCCGCGCGCAGCCTCGGCGCCAACGCGTGGCAGACGTTCCTGCGCATCACCCTGCCTTCGATCAAGTGGGGCGTCATGTACGGCGTCGTGCTCAGCCTCGCCCGGTCGCTGGGCGAGTTCGGCGCGGTCAAGGTCGTCTCCGGCAACGTGCTCGGGGACACCCGCACCGCCACGCTGGTCGTGGAGGAGAAGTACCTCAACTTCGACAAGGGTGGCTCGTACGCCACCTCCTTCCTCCTCGCCCTGGTGGCGGTGGCCTGCATCATCGTCGTCTCCGCACTCCGTCCGAAGGAAGACCGTTGAGCATCGAGATCACAGGAGTTTCCAAGCGTTTCGGGGACTTCGTCGCCCTCGACGACGTCTCCGTCAGCATCCCGTCCGGCGGGCTCACCGCCCTGCTCGGACCGTCCGGCGGCGGCAAGTCGACGCTGCTGCGGATCATCGCCGGGCTGGAGACCGCCGACACCGGCCGGGTCGAGATCGAAGGCGTCGACGCGACCCGGCTCTCGCCGCAGAAGCGCAATGTCGGCTTCGTGTTCCAGCACTACGCGGCGTTCAAGCACCTGACCGTGGCACGCAACGTCGCGTTCGGACTGGAGATCAGGAAGAAGCCCAAGGCCGAGATCCGGGAGCGGGTCGACGAGCTGCTCAGGCTGGTCCACCTGTCGCAGTTCGCCGACCGGCTGCCCGCGCAGCTGTCCGGCGGCCAGCGCCAGCGCATGGCCCTGGCCCGGGCGCTGGCGGTGCAGCCGTCGGTGCTGCTGCTGGACGAGCCGTTCGGGGCACTGGACGCCAAGGTCCGCAAGGAGCTGCGCGACTGGCTGCGCCGGCTGCACGACGAGGTGCACGTCACCACGGTCTTCGTCACGCACGACCAGGAGGAGGCCCTGGAGGTCGCCGACGAGATCGTCGTGATCAACGAGGGCCGGGTCGAGCAGATCGGCTCGCCGGACGAGCTCTACGACCGTCCCGCCAACGACTTCGTCATGCGGTTCCTCGGCCCGGTCACGGAGCTGGGCGACCGGCTGGTGCGGCCGCACGACCTGCAGCTGCTGACCGACGCCGGCGATCCGGCGGCGCTCACCGGCCGGGTCACCCGGATCACCCGGATCGGGTTCGAGATCCGGGTCGAGGTGGCGGTGGGGGAGCAGGCCGTCACCGTCACGCTCAACCGCAACGAGTTCGTGGCGCTGGGCATCGCGGTCGGCTCCGAGGTGCGGGTGCGGGTCGCGCCCGCGATCACCGGGGCCGACGACCGGTCGCAGGCGGTCGGCGCGGTCTGACCGGAGGAACGAACCCGCGGGGCGGCGGTGGCCGTAGGAGGCGCCCACCGTCGTCCCGCGGGAGGTCTGCAGCGGCGCGCCGGTCAGCCGTCCGCGGCGGGCGCGGGGAGCTGGTCGAGCAGGTCGCGCAGCGTCGTGCTGTCCAGCAGCCGGCCCGTCGCCGAGTGCACCGACTGCCAGAACCGGGGAAGGGCGCGGGCCGCGCCGACATAGCTGATCGAGTCGGCCGGGCGGCCGCGGATGCTGCTCAGATCCCCGCTGACGGCGCGCATCACGTCGCCGACGGTGATCCGCTCCGCCGCCCTGGCCAGGGTGTAGCCGCCGTCGTTGCCGGGGCGGCTGGTGAGCAGCTCGGCACGGCGCAGGTCGTAGAGCAGGGGTGCCAGGTAGGTCGCGGGGATGCCTTGCCGGGCGGCGAGTCCGTTGGTGGTCACGAGCCGGCCGCCGGCCGCGGCGATGGCCAGCATCGCCTGGACCGCGTAGTCGTGTCGCGCCGTGATGTGCACTGCCTCGCAGATCCTGTCCGGACGAAGCGGGCACCGTCGCAGCAGGACGGTGCTGTCTGCAGTATTCCTATAATGTCGATAGATAATATAGGTTTGACGGGTTGAGCGCAATGCGCCGAGTGGTGCGAAGGTCGTGACCGCCGCGTGCGGTCACGACCTTCACGTTGTGCCGCCGGCGAGCGGGACGGCCCGGTCACCCCGAAATCAAATCTATAAATGCTATCGGAGAAGTAGGATATCGTCAACGAAATCAGCCTCCAAAGTGGGCAAAATGACAAGACCGCGCCGAACCGTTGACGCCACCTATACGCAGCGTGCTTCATTAGTCACATGTCCAGAGAGCTGCGGTTGACGACGCGCTCCTACATCGACTTCGGTCGGGTGTGGTCGAGCTCCTGTCTGAGCTGACCCGCTGAGCACCCGTTCCGGGACCGCCAGCTGCCTTGGCGGGTCCCGGCGTATCCGTGCACGCAGACCGGCTCGACGACGAGCGGTGCGACCGGACGCCGCCCACCCCACCCCTCTGCCTGCACCGGCCGGTCGACGCGCCGACCCCGCGGTCGCCGCACCGTGTCCGGACCCTGACGGGAGACACCTCCATGCGCCGTACCCGCCGACCCTTCCGGCGACTCCTGCTCACCACGACCGCCGTGCTCGCCCTGACCGCCTGCGCTCCGGTTGAGCCCGTGCCGATCTCGGGCGAGGCGGGTCGACCGGTCACCGGCGGCACCCTCACCTGGGCCGTCGAGACCGAACCGATCACCTTCAACCCGCACCAGTACGCCCAGGCCAAAGCCCGGCTGCTGGTGTGGAACTCGTTCGAGGCGCTGCTCACCCACGACGACAAGGGCGGCTACCTGCCCTGGCTGGCCACCGGCTGGCAGGCCTCGGCCGACGGGATGACCTACACCGTCAAGCTGCGCACCGACGTCACGTTCCACGACGGCGAGAGGTTCGACGCGGCGGCGGTGAAGGCGAACTTCGACCAGCTGCTCGCCCCGAGCTACGCCCCCACGGTGGCCGCCGTCCAGCTGAAGAACCTCAAGAGCGTCGAGGTCGTCGACCCGGCCACGGTGCGGCTGCACCTGACCGCCCCCGACGTGCTGATCCTGGACTTCCTCTCCTCGCCGCAGGGCGCGCAGGTCTCGCCGAAGTCACTGCGCCAGGCCGCCAACCTCAAGGCCGGCGGCGTGGACGTGGTGGGCACCGGCCCGTTCATCCTGTCCGCGTACACTCCCGGCCAGCAGGTCGTCTACCGGCGCAACCCGGCCTACCAGTGGGCGCCGGCCAACGCCGGGCACACCGGCCCGGCCTACCTCGACGAGGTCGTCTACCGCTTCCTCAAGGAGTCCTCGGTCCGCGTCGGCGCGCTGACCTCGGGTCAGGTGCAGCTCATCGAGGGCGTCCCCGCCACCGACCAGGAGCTGATCACCGCTTCCCCGCAGCTGGCGCTGCACCGCTCGCTCAACTCCGGCTCGGCGTACTCGTACTACCTCAACGTCGGCCACGCCCCGTTCGACGACCTGCGGGTGCGCCAGGCCTTCCGGCACGCCGTCGACGTCGATGCCGTGCTGCAGGCCGTGTACCGCGGCACCGCCACCCGGGCGTGGAGCGTGGTCGGCCCGACCAGCCCCCTGTACGACAAGGGTTACGAGGGGCGCTTCGGGTTCGACGCGGCCAAGGCCAACCAGCTGCTCGACGAGGCGGGCTGGACCGCCCGCGACGGCGAGGGCTTCCGCACCAAGGACGGCAGGCGCCTGACCGTGCGGCTGGTGCAGTCCGCCCCGTACGTGCGCGACCGGCGCGACATCCTCGCGCAGGCCGTGCAGGCCGCCGTCAAGCAGAGCGCCGGTATCGACCTGAAGGTGTCCGTGGTGGACCAGGGCACGGCCCTGCAGGCGATCGCCGACAACCAGTACGAGGTGTTCGACAACTCCCGCGCCGACACCGACGCCGGCGCGGCGCTCAACCTGCTGCTGGCGTCCACCGGCGCGATCAACCGGACCAACCACCGCGACCCCGCGCTCGACGCGTTGCTGGCCAAGGGCCAGGCCACCGGCGACCAGGCCGAGCGGGTGAAGGTCTACCACGAGATCCAGCGGGTCGTGCTGGCCGACCAGGCGCTGGTGGTGCCGCTGTACGCGCCCGCCGACCAGATCGCGGCGTCGCGCGCCCTCGGCGGCGTCGGGTTCGAGCCCACGGCCGGCGTACCGGCCGGGGCCTATGGCGTCTGGATCGCGAAGTGATCCTGGTCCGGGCCGTCGCGCGACGCCTCGCCACGGCGGCGGTGGTCCTCTGGGCCGCCGCCACCGCGGCCTACCTCGCCCTGCTGCTGGCCCCGGGCGACACGGTGGACAACATCATCGGCGACGGCCCGGACACCCCGGTGATCCGCGCGCAGATCATCGCCGAGTGGCGGCTGGACCGCCCCGAGGTGGTGCAGTACCTCGACTACCTGCGCCGCGCGCTGCTCGGTGACCTGGGCCGCTCGTACCTGCTGCAGCGCCCGGTGGGCGACGTCCTCGGCGAGCACCTGCCCGCGACGGTCACCCTGGCCGTAGCCGCCGCGCTGATCGGCGTGGTGCTTGCCCTGGTGGTGGCGCTGCTGACCGCGGGCCGCCGCCCGCTGCTGCGCCGCGGCGCGTCGGCCGGCGAGCTGGTGCTGGTGTCCACCCCCGGATTCCTGATCGGCATCGTGCTGCTCAACGTGTTCTCGTTCCAGCTGGGCTGGTTCCCGGTCGCCGGTGGCCAGAGCGTGGCCGCGCTGGTGCTGCCCGCGGTCACGCTGGCGCTGCCGATCGCCGGAGTGCTGGCGCAGGTGCTGCGCGACGGCCTGGAGCGGGCGCTGGAGGAGCCGTTCGTCGTCACCGCGCGGTCGCGGGGGATCCGGGAGCGGGCCGTGGTGGCCCGGCACGCGCTGCGCCACGCCCTGCTGCCGGCGATCACGCTGGTCGGCTGGCTGTCGGGCATCCTGCTCGGCGGCACCGTGATCACCGAGCAGGTGTTCGGGCGGCCCGGCCTCGGCCAGGTCACCCTGCAGGCGGTCACCGCCGGGGACATGCCGGTGGTGCTGGCCGTGGTGCTGCTGTCGGCGGCGGTCTACGTCGCCGTCAGCACCCTGGCCGACCTGTCGTACCTGCTCGTCGACCCCCGGCTGCGAAGGAGCGGAACGTGACCACCACGCAGGCAACCCGGACCGCCGGCTCGGGCCTGGCCGCCGTCGCCGCGGGCACCGGCGCGCCCCGGCGGCGTACGGTCCGCCCCGGGCTCGCGGCGGCGCTGGGCTTCCTGGCGCTGACCGCGCTCGCGGTGCTGTGGCCGGGCCTGCTCGCCGGGGACCCGCTGGCCGCCGACCCGCTGGGCGTGCTGCGGCCGCCGAGCGCGGGGCACTGGTTCGGCACCGACCACCTGGGCCGCGACGTGCTGGACCGGGTCGTGCATGGCGCCCGCCACTCGCTGACCATCGGCATCGCCGCGACGCTCCTCGCGGCCGGCGCGGGGGTGCTGCTCGGCGTGCTCGCCGGGATGGCCCACCGGCTGGCCGACGAGGCGCTGGCCCGGTCGTTCGACGCGCTGTCGGCGTTCCCGCTGCTGCTGCTCGCGCTGCTGTTCATCGCGCTGGCCGGGCCGGGCACGGTCAGCCTGATCATCGCGATCGGCATCGCCACGATGCCGCACTACGCCCGGCTGGTCCGCGCCCAGACGCTGGTGGTACGCCGGTCCGGCTACGTGGAGCAGGCCGTATCGTTCGGCGCGTCCCGCGCCCGGCTGGTGGCCCGCCACGTGCTGCCCAACGTGCTCGGCCCGGTGCCGGTGCTCGCGGTGATCGGGCTCGGCGAGGCGATCCTGGCCGCGGCGGGGTTGAGCTTCCTCGGCATGGGCCCGCAGCCGCCCGCGCCCGAGTGGGGCGCGATGCTCGCCGAGGGCCGCAACTACCTGCGGGTGGCCTGGTGGGCCGCGATCCTGCCGGGGGTCGCGGTGACGCTGACGGTGGTGTCGCTGACCGTGCTCGGCCGTCGCCTGCAGCAGCGGTTCGAGGGGCGGCACGCCTGATGGCCACCCCGCTGGTACGCGTCGAGGACCTGCACGTCACCTTCCACACCCCGCGCCGCGACGTGGCCGCGGTCCGCGGCGTCGGCTTCGAGATCCGCCGCGGCGAGTGCCTGGCGCTGGTCGGGGAGTCCGGCTCGGGCAAGAGCGTCACCGCCCGCACCCTGGTCGGATTGGCCGGCCCGCACGCGCGGGTGCGGGCGGGCACGCTGCAGCTCGACGGCCGCGACGCGCAGGCGTTCACGCCCGGCGACTGGCGGCGGGTGCGCGGCCGGTTCGCCGGGCTGGTGCTGCAGGACGCGCTGGTGTCGCTGGACCCGCTGCGCACCGTCGGCGACGAGGTCGGCGAGGTGCTGGGCGCGCACGGGCTGGTCGCGGCCCGGCAGCGGCCCGAGCGGGTGCGGGGGCTGCTGGAACGGGTGCACGTGCCCGAGCCCGCCCGCCGCGCCCGCCAGCACCCGCACCAGCTGTCCGGCGGGCTGCGCCAGCGGGCGCTGATCGCCTCGGCGCTGGCCGGTGAACCGTCGCTGCTCATCGCCGACGAGCCGACCACCGCGCTGGACGTGACGGTGCAGGCGCAGCTCCTGCGGCTGCTGGGCGAGCTGCGCGACGCCGGCGCGACGCTGCTGCTGATCAGCCACGACCTGGCCGTGGTGGCGCAGCTGGCCGACCGGGTGCTGGTGATGCGCGACGGGGTGGTCGTGGAGTCCGGTGCCACCGCGCAGGTGCTCGGCGAGCCGCAGCACCCGTACACCCGGCTGCTGTTGGCGGCGGTGCCGTCGGCGTCCTCGCGCGGGCGCCGCCTGTCCGCGCCGGTCACCGCCGTGCCGCGCACGCTGCCGGTGGCCGAGGTCGACCCGTCGGTCACCGTCGCGGCGGTGAGCGGGCTGCACAAGGCGTACGGCGGGCACGAGGTGGTGCGCGACGTCGGCTTCCGCATCGCCCGGGGCGAGACGCTGGGCCTGGTGGGGGAGTCCGGCTCGGGCAAGACGACCGTGGCGCAGCTGCTGTTCGGCACGCTCGCGCCCACGGCCGGGCAGGTCCTGTTCGAGGGTGTGCCCTGGTCGGGGGTGTCCGAACGGTCCCGTCGCCCGCTGCGGCGGCGCATGCAGCTGATCTCGCAGGACCCGCTGGGCTCGTTCGACCCGCGCTACCCGGTGGAGCGCATCGTCGCCGAGGCGCTGGAGCCGGGGCTCGACCGCCGCGCCCGTCGCGGGCGGGTGGTGGAGCTGCTGGACCGGGTCGGGCTGGGTGCGGACCTGCTCGACCGGTATCCGCGCCAGCTGTCCGGCGGGCAGCGGCAGCGGGTCGCCATCGCCCGTGCCGTGGCGCCCCGGCCCAGCCTGCTGATCTGCGACGAGCCGGTGTCCGCCCTGGACGTCTCGGTGCAGGCGCAGGTGCTGGACCTGCTGGCCGACATCCGCGCGCAGGACGGCACGGCGCTGCTGTTCATCTCGCACGACCTCGGCGTGGTGCACCACCTCGCCGACCGCGTCCTGGTCATGCACGACGGCCGGGTGGTCGAGCAGGGGCCGGTCGGCGACGTGTTCACGCTGCCGCGTCACCCCTACACCCGCGGCCTCGTCGACGCGCTGCCCACGCTGTCCGCGCGGCCCCGCCCGCCCGGCCCGACCGTCCCGGGGAGACGCCCATGAAGTTCCTGCTCATCACGCTGATCACGCACCTGCCGCACCCGCTCACCGGCGAGCCGGCCGACACCACCGCGCGGTTCCGCGAGGTGGTCGACAACGCCGTGCTCGCCGAGGAGCTGGGCTTCGACGGGTACGGCGTCGGCGAGCGCCACGAGCGCCCGTTCATCTCGTCGTCGCCGCCGGTGGTGCTGAGCCACATCGCGGCGCGCACCCGCACGATCCGGCTGTTCACCGCGGTGACCACGCTGAGCCTGCTCGACCCGGTGCGGGCGTACGAGGACTACGCGACGCTGGACCACCTGTCCGGCGGCCGGCTGGAGCTGATCATCGGCAAGGGCAACGGTGCGGCGCAGGCGCAGCTGTTCCACGTCACCGCCGACGACCAGTGGGACCGCAACCGCGAGTCGTACGAGCTGTTCCGGCGGCTGTGGCGCGAGGACCGGGTGACCTGGCAGGGCCGGTTCCGGCCGTCGCTGACCGACGCCGAGACGTGGCCGCGCCCGTTGCAGCGGCCGATCCGGGTGTGGCACGGCAGCGCCACCAGCCGGGAGTCGGTCGACCTGGCGGCGCGCTACGGCGATCCGCTGTTCTCGGCCAACGTCAGCAACCCGGTCGAGCCGTACGCCGAGCTGATCGCGTACTACCGGCAGCGGTGGGCGCACTACGGCCACGACCCGAAGGACGCCCTGGTGGGCGCGGGGACGGCCGGTTACTACGCCGCGAAGCGCTCGCAGGACGCGATCGAGACATACCGGCCGATCTTCGACGCCCGGCAGGCCGCGTTCCGGCGGCTCGGCGTGCCGCTGGTGTTCACCAGCCTGGAGGACGCGATCGAGCGCAGCTCGATCCTGGTCGGCAGCCCGCAGCAGATCATCGACAAGGTGCACCGCTACCACGAGCGGCTCGGTCACGAGGTGATCCATCTGAGCGCCGACCGGGACGGGC
Source organism: Catellatospora sp. NPDC049609 (assembly GCF_040675365.1). Taxonomy (NCBI): domain Bacteria; kingdom Bacillati; phylum Actinomycetota; class Actinomycetes; order Micromonosporales; family Micromonosporaceae; genus Catellatospora; species Catellatospora sp. NPDC049609. The sequence continues at coordinate 117,050 of NZ_JBFAOU010000001.1, forward strand.
TGACCCCCGAGCAGCACCGGGAGAACCTCGAACTGTTCCAGACCGACATCGCGCCGGTGCTGCGCCGCGAGATCCCCAGCCGTCCGTTCCCGACCGTACCGGCGTCCTGAGCGCCGCCGTCCCGCAGGAGGCCGTCCATGCCCGCTCCGCTGTCCATCCTCGACCTGTCCCCGATCCTGTCCGGCGGCGACGCCACCGGCGCCCTGCGCAACACGCTCGACCTGGCCCGCCAGGCGGAGAGCTTCGGGTACGCGCGCTACTGGGTCGCCGAGCACCACTTCACGCCCGGGGTGGCCAGCTCGCAGCCGGGCCTGCTGCTGGCCGCGATCGGCGCGGCGACCAGCCGCATCCGGCTCGGCTCGGGCGCGGTGCAGACCGGCCACCAGACGCCGCTGTCGGTGGTGGAGCAGTTCGCCATGCTGGACGCGCTCTACCCGGACCGGATCGACCTGGGCCTGGGCCGCTCGGGCCAGCGGCGCGTGGAGGCGCTCAAGGAGCTGGCCGACCAGGGGGAGCGGCCCGCGCCCAAGCCGCCGGCGCAGGCCCGGGTGGTCGACGGGTTGCTGATCCCGCCGGCGTTCTCGTTCGCGCACCTGGTCGCCTCGCCGCGGTGGGCGCTGCACGCGCGGCTGCTGCAGCAGCCGGGAGCGCAGTCGCCGGACTTCGGCGACCAGGTGCAGGAGATCGCCGACCTGCTCGGCGAGGGGGTGCGCGACGACGAGGGCAACGTCGCGCGGGCGGTGCCCGGGGCCGGCGCCCGCCCGCAGGTGTGGATCCTGGGCAGCAGCGGCGGGGAGAGCGCGCAGGTCGCCGGGGCCAGGGGGCTGCCGTTCGCGGCGAACTACCACGTGTCCCCGGCGGCGGTGCTGGAGGCGGTGGCGGCGTACCGGGCGGCGTTCCGGCCGTCGGAGCGGCTGGCGGAGCCGTGGGTGATGGTGTCGGCCGACGTCGTGGTGGCCGAGGACGACGAGCAGGCCCGGCACCACGCGTCGGGGTACGGGCTGTGGGTGCGCAGCATCCGGTCCGGAGGCGGGGCGATCCCGTTCCCCACCCCCGAGGAGGCGGCGGCGCACGAGTGGTCCGCGCAGGACCGGGCGCTGGTGGCCGACCGGCTGGACACCCAGTTCGTCGGCACGCCGGAGGCGGTCGCGCGGCAGCTGGACACGCTGCGGCGGGTCACCGGCGCGGACGAGCTGCTGATCACCACGATCACGCACGACCACGCGGCCCGCGTGCGCTCGTTCGAGCTGCTGGCCAAGGAGTGGCTGGGCTAGCCGACCGGCGCCGGGTCCATCGTGGATCTCGCCATACGGCAAATCCTATTTCTCAGATAGAGATGATAGGAATTCACAAACGCCACTTACATTGGTATTTGTCACTGATTGTCGGAGGTACTGGTGAGTCTCCTGTCCAGCCCTTCGCGGGAGAGTGCCGGCCCACCGCAGGACGAGGCGGCCGGTGCCGGACAACCCGCGCTGACCGTGGTGCCCGCCAGGCACCCGTGGCGGTGGGTCGCCACCGCGGCCGCCGCCGTGCTCGCCGCCCAGTTCGCCCACGGCCTGGCCACCAACCCGGGCTGGGACTGGCCCACCTTCGCCGGCTACTTCTTCGAGAAGTCGGTCATGCAGGCGCTGCTGGTGACGCTCCAGCTCACCTTCGCGGGCGCCGCGCTGGGCTTCCTCGGCGGCATCGTGCTGGCCGCGATGCGGCTGTCGAAGAACCCGGTGCTGCAGGCGTTCAGCTGGACCTTCGTCTGGGTGTTCCGGTCGGTGCCGCTGATCGTGCAGCTGCTGTTCTGGGCCAACCTCGGCTACCTCTACGACCGACTGCAGTTCGGCGTCCCTTTCGGACCCGGGTTCGTCGAGGTCGAGACGGTACACCTGATCAGCTCGATGGGCGCGGCGCTGCTCGGCCTGGCCCTGCACGAGTCGGCGTACGCCGCCGAGATCGTCCGGGCCGGGATCATCTCCGTGGACCAGGGCCAGCTGGAGGCGGCCGCCGCGCTGGGCATCCCGCGCGGGCGGCAGTTCCGCCGCCTCCTGCTGCCGCAGGCGATGCGGGCCATCCTGCCCAGCGCCGCCAACGAGCTGGTCAACCTGCTCAAGAGCACCTCGGTGGTGTACGTGCTGGCCATCGGCGAGCTGTTCTACCAGGTGCAGGTGGTCTACGGCCGCAACGGCCGGGTGGTCGCGCTGCTGATGGTGGCCACCGTCTGGTACGTGATCCTCACCGCGCTGCTGTCGGTGCTGCAGTACTACGTCGAGCGGCACTTCGCGCGCGGCGCGCTGCGCGTCCTGCCGCCGACCCCGCTGCAGCGGCTGCGCGCGGCCGTGGGCGGCGTACGCCTGGACAGCGGAGCGTCCCGGTGAGCGCGCCCATGGTGCAGGTGCACGGCGTGCACAAGTCGTTCGGCACCCACGAGGTGCTGCACGGGGTGGATCTGAGCATCCCCGCCGGCAGCGTGACGGCGATCCTGGGCCCGTCCGGTTCGGGCAAGTCCACGCTGCTGCGCGTCATCAACCACCTGGAGAAGGTGGACCGCGGCCACGTCAGCGTCGACGGCGAGCTGATCGGCTACCGCCGCGCCGGCGACCGGCTGCACGAGCTCTCCGAGCGCCAGGTGCTGCGCCAGCGCGTCCACCTCGGCTTCGTGTTCCAGAACTTCAACCTGTTCCCGCACCTGACCGCGCTGGAGAACGTCGCCGAGGCGCCCATCTCCGCGCAGCGGCGGCCCCGGGACGAGGTGTACGAGCAGGCGCGGCGGCTGCTGGACCGGGTCGGGCTGGCCGAGAAGGCCGACGCCTACCCCCGGCAGCTGTCCGGCGGCCAGCAGCAGCGGGTCGCCATCGCCCGCGCGCTGGCCCTGGAGCCGAAGGTGCTGCTGTTCGACGAACCCACCTCGGCGCTGGACCCGGAGCTGGTCGGCGAGGTGCTCGACGTGGTGCGGGAGCTGGCCCGCACCGGCACCACCATGATCATCGTCACGCACGAGGTCGGCTTCGCCCGCGAGATCGCCGACACCGTCGTCTTCCTCGACGCCGGCCGCGTCGTCGAGCAGGGCCCGCCGGCGCAGGTGCTGGACGCGCCCCGGCACGAGCGCACCCGCAACTTCCTGTCCCGCGTCCTGCACTGACCTCCGCACCATCGCGCAGATTCCGAGGAGAACCATGAGAAGGACAGCAGCACTGGCCGCTGCGGCCCTCGTGCTCGGTGCGGGCCTGACGGCCTGCGCCGCGCCGGAGGAGACCCCACGCCCGGCGGCGGCCACCGGCGCGGCGGCGTCGGCAGCGGCCCGCATCAACGACTCGCCGCAGCAGAACCGGATCGTCCCGGCCAAGGTGGACCAGATCGCCGCGCTGGTGCCCGAGCAGATCCGCAAGGACGGCAAGCTCGTCATCGGCGTCGGCGCGGCCGGATCCGGCTTCCCGCCGCTGGCCTTCACCGCCACCGACAACAAGACCCTGATCGGCAGCGAGCCCGACCTCGCCGTGGCCGTCGCGGGCATCCTCGGTTTGGAGCCGGTGCTGGAGAACACCTCCTGGGAGAACCTGTTCATCGGCCTGGACTCCGGCAAGTACCAGGTCGGCTCGTCGAACATCACCGTCACCGAGCTGCGCAAGCAGAAGTACGACTTCGCGACGTACCGGCTGGACAACCTGGCGTTCGAGGCGAAGAAGGGCGCCGGGTGGACGGTGACCAAGCCCGCCGACGTGGCCGGCAGGCGCATCGCGGTCGGCTCCGGCACCAACCAGGAGAAGATCCTGGTCGAGTGGAGCAAGGAGGCCGAGCGGCAGGGCCTCAAGCCGGTCGACATCAAGTACTACCAGACCAACCAGGCCACCTTCCTGGCCCTGGGCTCCGGTCAGATCGACGCCTACCTCGGGCCCAACCCCGGGGTGGCGTACCACGTCGCGGTCGCCGGCGAGACCGAGATCATCGGTACCTACTCCGGCGCCGGCGCCGACCTGCAAGGCAAGATCGCGCTGACCACCAAGAAGGACAACGGCCTGGTCAACGCCCTGACGGCGGCGCTCAACGAGCTGATCCGCAGCGGCGACTACACGAAGATCCTCGAGCGCTGGAACCTCACCAACGAGGCCGTCACCGCCGCCGAGGTCAACCCGCCCGGACTGCCCATCGACGGCCAGTGAGCCGCGGCCCCGGCGGTGGGCAGACCGCCGGGGCCGCCGCACCCGCTCCGCACCCCTCTGAGCCAAGGAGAACGGCGATGGCCCCACCCCTTCCGCTGCACCTCGCGGTGGCGCTCGACGGCGCCGGCTGGCACCCCGCCGCCTGGCGGCTGCCCGAAGCCCGCCCCCGGGAGCTGCTCACCGCCGGCTACTGGACCGACCTGGTCGCCGAGGCCGAACGCGGCCTGCTCGACTTCGTCACCATCGAGGACAGCCTCGGCCCGCAGTCCTCCCTGCGCGACGGACCCGACGAGCGCACCGACCAGGTGCGCGGCCGGCTCGACGCGGTGCTCACCGCCGCCCGCATCGCGCCGCTGACCGGCCGCATCGGCCTGGTGCCCACCGCCACCACCACCCACACCGAGCCGTTCCACGTCGCCAAGGCCCTGGCCACCCTGGACTACGTCAGCTCGGGACGGGCCGGCTGGCGGGTGCAGGTCTCGGCCCGCCCCGACGAGGCCGCCCACTTCGGCCGCCGCGACATCCCGCAGGTGCCGTACGGCGCCGCCGATCCGGCCCTGACCGCGCTGTTCGCCGAGCTGTTCGACGAGGCCGGCGACTTCGTCGAGGTGGTCCGCCGGTTGTGGGACAGCTGGGAGGACGACGCCGAGATCCGCGACGTCGCCACCGGCCGCTTCATCGACGTCGACAAGCTGCACTACGTCGACTTCGAGGGCAGCCGGTTCCGCGTCCGCGGGCCCTCCATCACACCCCGGCCGCCGCAGGGTCAGCCGCTGGTCACCGCCCTGGCCCACGCGGCCATCCCGTACCGGCTGGCGGCGCGGGCCGCCGACGTCGTGTACGTCACCCCCGCCGACGCCGACCGGGCGCGCGCGATCGTCGGGCAGATCCGTGAGCAGCAGGCCGCCGCCGGCCGCGCGGACCAGACCGTGCACGTCTTCGCCGACCTGGTGGTGTTCCTCGGCGACAGCGACGCCGACGCCGCTGCCGCGCGGGAGCGGCTGGAGGAGTGGGCCGCGGCGCCGTACACCAGCGACGCGTTCGTGTTCACCGGCACCGCGTCCGGCCTGGCCGACCTGCTGCTGGCCTGGCGGGAGGCGGGGCTGGCCGGGTTCCGGCTGCGCCCGGCCGCGCTGCCCGGCGACCTGCGGGCCATCACCCGGCAGCTGGTGCCCGAGCTGCAGCGCCGGGGGGCGTTCCGCCGCGAGTACGAGGCGGACACCCTGCGCGGGCTGCTCGGCCTGCCCCGGCCCGCCAACCGCTACGCCACCGTGCAGGAGCACCGATGACCAGACCACGCAGGCAGATCCACCTGGCCGCGCACTTTCCCGGGGTGAACAACACCACCGTCTGGAGCGACCCGCAGGCGGGCAGCCAGATCGAGTTCTCGTCGTTCGCGCACCTGGCGCGCACCGCCGAGCGCGCCAAGTTCGACTTCTTCTTCCTGGCCGAGGGGCTGCGCCTGCGCGAGCAGCGCGGCCGCCTCTATGACCTGGACGTCGTCGGCCGCCCCGACACGTTCACGGTGCTCGCCGCGCTCGCCGCGGTGACCGACCGGCTCGGGCTGACCGGCACCATCAACTCCACCTTCAACGAGCCCTACGAGGTGGCGCGGCAGTTCGCCAGCCTCGACCACCTGTCGGCCGGGCGGGCGGGCTGGAACGTGGTCACCTCGTGGGACGCCTTCACCGGGGAGAACTTCCGGCGCGGCGGCTACCTGCCGGCCGAGGACCGCTACCGGCGCGCCGAGCAGTTCCTGGGTGCGGCGTTCGCGCTGTTCGACTCGTGGCGCGGCGACGAGATCGTCGCGGACAAGGCCGGCGGGCGGTTCCTCGCCGACGCGGGCGCGGGCGCGTTCGCGCACCGGGTCGACCACTTCGACATCGCGGGCCGCTTCAACGTGCCGCGCAGCCCGCAGGGCCGGCCGGTGATCCTGCAGGCCGGGGACTCCGACGCCGGGCGGGAGTTCGCGGCGTCCACCGCCGACGCGATCTTCTCCCACCACGGCACGCTGGAGGAGGGCAAGGCGTTCGTGGCCGACGTCAAGGGCAGGCTGGCCCGCTACGGCCGCGGCCGCGACGAGCTGCTGGTCCTGCCGGCGGCCACGTTCGTGCTGGCCGACACCGACGCCGAGGCCCAGGAGAAGGCGCTGGCGGTGCGCCGCAGCCAGGTCAGCGGCCAGACCGCGCTGCGCTTCCTGGAGCAGGCGTGGAACCGCGACCTGTCCGGATACGACCCTGATGGGCCGCTGCCCGACGTGGACCCGGTCGTCGGCGAGAACACCATCGCCAAGGGCCGGGCCAGCGTCCGGCAGTTCCGCGACCCGCTCGCCACGGTGCGCGGCTGGCGGGAGCTCGCCGAGGCCAAGAAGCTGTCCATCCGGGAGCTGGTCATCGAGGTCAGCGGCCGGCAGACGTTCGTCGGCTCGGCCGCGACCGTCGCCGGGCAGCTCGACGACCTGGTGCAGCAGGAGGCCGCCGACGGGTTCATCCTGGTCCCGCACGTCACCCCCGGCGGGCTCGACGACTTCGCCGACACGGTGGTGCCGCTGCTGCAGGAGCGCGGGTCGTTCCGCGCCGACTACACGGGCGAGACGCTACGCGACCACCTCGGCCTGCCCGACCTCGGGAGGCGACGGTGACCGCCCCCGCGCGCACCCGCGTCGCCACGGGGGTGCTGGACAACCCGGCCTGGGCCGCGCTGACCGGCGCCCATCACGACTTCGGGCAGCGCATCGGCGGCGCTGCCCGATACCACCCCGACGTGGCGCTGTTCGCCGCGCTGTCCGGCGAGCCGGGCCCGCAGCCGTGGCACGACCTGGCCGCGCTGGCCGGGCCCGGCTCGACGTTCGCGCTCACCGGCGATGTCGGCGAACCGCCCGCCGGCTGGGAGGTGGTCTGGCGCGACGGCGGTGTGCAGCTGGTCGACACGGGCGTGGTGCCCGCGGCGGACGCGGAGGCGGTGGTGCTCACCGCCGCCGACGTGCCCGAGATGATCGAGCTCGTCGAGCGCACCAGGCCCGGCCCCTTCCTGCCCCGGACCGTCGAGCTCGGCACGTACCTGGGCATCCGCCGGGGCGGCACGCTTATCGCCATGGCGGGCGAGCGGCTGCGCCCGCCGGGCTGGACCGAGATCAGCGCCGTGTGCACCGACCCGGGGCATCGGGGCCAGGGCCTGGCGGGGCGGCTGGTGCGGGCCGTGGCCGCCGGGATCCGGGCCCGCGGCGAGACGCCGTTCCTGCACACGGCCGCCGGCAACACCGACGCCGTCCGGCTCTACCTGCGGCTGGGTTTCGAGATCCGCCGCGCGACCACGTTCGCCGTGGTCAGGTCACCCGTTGTGAAGCTCGGAGAGGAGCTGCGTTGACCACCGTCGAGGACACTTTGGAACGAGACTGGCTCGCCTGGCACGCCGAACGCGAGCAGGTGCTGCGGGAGCCGCACGGCTGGCTGAGCCTGGTCGCGCTGCACTGGCTCACCGGCACGCCGACGGCGTACCCGCCGATTCCCGGGCGGTGGCGGGCCGACGCCGACGGCGTGCACCTCAACGCGTCCCCCGCCGACGGCCTGCGCGCCGAGGGGGCACCGGTCGACGGGACGGTGACGCTGCAGCCGCGGGAGGGCGCGGCCGGGCTGCCGGTCACCTTCGACGACAAGCTGGTCGAGGTGGTCCTGCGCACGGGGCGGGCCGGCATCCGGCTGCGTGACCCGCAGGCGCCCACCCGGACCCGGTTCACCGGCGTGCCCGCGTACCCGGTCGACCACCGCTGGGTGGTGGCGGCCGCGTTCGAGCAGCTCGCGGTGCCGCGCACGGTCACCGGCGGGGCCGCGGTGGAGGGGCTGGAGCACCACCACGCGGTGCGGGGCGTGCTGCGGTTCGACGTGGACGGTGCGGCGTACGAGCTGCTGGCCTTCGACGGCGGGCCGGGCCGGCTGTCGGTGCTGTTCCGCGACGCCACCAGCGGCGTGACGACGCATGGCGGCGTGCGATCGGTGAGCGTGGCCGATCCGGGCGGCAGCGGCCCGGTGGTCATCGACTTCAACCGGGCGGTGAACCTGCCCTGCGCTTTCACCGACTACGGCACCTGCCCGCTGCCGCCGAAGGAGAACGTGCTGCCGCTGGCCGTGGCGGCGGGGGAGCGGATGCCCCTGCCCGTGGCGCGGTAGCAGCCGCGGGTGGCCCTGGGACGGGGGGCCATCCGCGGTCGGGCCGCACCGGAGCCGTGGGCCGGTGCGGCCCGTCAACCCGTCGGCTGCGACCACGCCCAGCGCGGCGGCGGGTCGCGGACCAGCGTCCACGCTGCCGGCGATCGCCGGCTCCCGCGTCGGCCGTGCGGCGCCCGGCGGACCCGGTGGCTACGCGCGTGCGGCCGGGACCGGGCGTGTCCAGGGCCAGGGCAGGTCGCCGAGCGCCGCGTCGACCAGCAGCCGCTCCAGGTCGCGCAGGAACCGTTCGGCCACGGCGGGCGGCAGGTGGGCGGTGTCGCCGGTGACGGCCAGGCCCATCCCGCCCGGCGCGTCGATGACCTCGACCCGCATCAGCCAGGTGAACGTGTCCAGCCCTTCGGCTTCGGCGAAGGTCGTGTCCGACAGCGCCGCCCGCAGCGCCGCCGCCTCGGGCTCCGGGCCGGGCAGCTCGGCCTCGGGAGCGAGCCGGATGTCGTTGAAGTAGCAGTGCCGGTTGACGCCGGTGGCGTACGGCAGCCCGGCGGCCGCGTGGGCCCGAGCCATGTCCTCGGGGTCGTAGTAGGCGTGCCGGTAGGCTTCGACGGCCGCGTGCCACACCCGGGGCAGCGCCGCGGTGAAGGTCGGCCGGTCGTCCAGGTCGACGACCAGCAGACCGAGCTGGTTGAGCTTCGAGATGGCCTCGCGGTACTCGTCGGCGGACCGGTTGTTGACCATCGTGTAGATCCCGCACGTGTCCTGCCCCGACCAGGCCGTGATGACGCCGGCGACGGCGGTCAGCAGCACGGTCGAGCTGGACACCCGCTCGCGCCGGGCGATGATCCGGGCCGCGGTGTCGGCGGCCTGCGAGGTGAGCACGCAGCGCCGGAAGCGGGGGACCAGCGCCGGTCCGACGGCGGGCAGCGTCTCGGCGGGCAGGCGGCGGGTGCCGTCGAGCCAGTGCCGGACCGCGCGGGCGCAGCGCCGCTGCTGGCGCTCGCTCTGCTCCAGGCGGGCGATGTCCGCCGACTGGGCCGGCGGCGGGGTGGGCACGGCGCCGCGTACCAGCAGCAGCCGCAGGTCGCGCAGGACCAGCTCGGCGGCCCGGAAGTCGACGGTGGTGTGGCTGAAGACGACCACGACCTGGCACACCCGCCCGCCCGCCACCAGCAGCGCGATGCGCTGGGGCCATTCCGCGCCGTGGTCGAACGGCGTGGCGGCGAGGTCGGCGGCGACCTGCTGGGCCAGCGCCGCGCCGTCGTCGGCGGGCGGCTGCGCCAGCGGGACCAGCAGCACCGGATGCTCGCCCCGCTCGGCCACGAGCTGGCGCAGCTCGCCGTCGACCTCGCGGACCCGGGTGCGCAGTGACGAGTGGCGCGCGACGAGGGCTCCCACCGCCCGTAGTGCCGCCGGCACGTCGAGCGCGGTGCGGCGTGGTGCGGCGACCACCCGGCGCAGGCTGAACATGGCCTGCGCGGCGCCGTGGCGGCGGATGGCGATCCACAGTGCCCGCTGCCCCCAGGTGAGCGGCGCGCCGGGGTCGGGCGGCCCGGCGAACGGTGCGCTCGCCCGCGTGGCGTGCCAGGTCGCGGCGGCGGGGACCGGTGCGGCGGCGGCGAGGTGGCGGCCATCGATGGACATCACGACAGCGTAGGACGCCGGTAACGGAAAGCGCTTTCCTCCGTTCGGCCGATCCCTCATCGACGGACCCGGATGCAGACTCGTGTCGATACGCGGGCGAGATGCCGATCCCCGCTCCCTGTCGCGTTAGGAGACGTTCTCCCATGCCCGGGATCGGCGAACACCCGCTCGCGCCCTGCCGCACCGTGCCCGCGCTGCTGGCGGCGCGCCGCGCCCGGCACCCGGCACAGGTCGCCATCGAGGTCGCCGGGATCGACACGCTCACCTTCGACCGGTGGCACCGCGACGCGGCCGCGCTCGGCTCGGCGCTGCGCTCCCGCGGCCTGAGCCCCGGCGCGGCGGTCGGGCTGGTCTTCTCCGGTCGCGACTGGACCAGCTTCGCCGTCGCGTACTGCGGCGTGCAGCGGGCGGGCGCAGTCGCCGTGCCGCTGCCCGACCAGCTGCCGCCTGCCCGGCTGGCCCGGCTGCTGGCCGCATGCGGTGCCGACCTGGTGATCGAGGGACCCGCCGACGTCGACGCCCTGGTCGCCGCGGGTGACCCGGACGGGGACGACCACGCGCGCGAGGCGGACGTCGCCCAGATCCTGTTCACCTCCGGCACGTCCGGCACGCCCAAGCCCGTCGCCGCCACCCACGCCAACCTCACCGCGGGCCTGCCGAGCCACCCCAGGCGCATGGCGCTGGCCCACTCCCGGCAGTTCCTGCACGCGTTCCCGATCGGCACCAACGCCGCGCAGACGATGCTGCTCAACGCCCTCACCGCCCGGCCCGCGGCGCTGACGCTGCCCCGCTTCACGCCCCGCCGCTTCGCCGCGCGGCTGCCCGAGGTCGGCACCGTGTTCCTGGTGCCCGCGATGGCGATCGAGCTGCTCGAATCCGGTGCCCTGGACGGCCTCGACCTGTCCGGCGTGCACCTGGTCGGCTCGACCGCCGCGCCGCTGCCGCCGGCCGTCGCGCTCCGGCTGACCAGGGCCTTCCCCAACGCGGCCATCGCCAACCACTACACGTCCACCGAGGCCGCGCCCGCGCACACCAACATGATCTTCGACCCGCGGCACCCGGACGCGGTCGGCCGGGTCCTGCCCGGCGCGGTACGCGTCACCGACGCCGACGGCATCCCGGTGCCCGACGGCGAGACCGGCCACGTGTGGCTGCGCTCGCCGCACGCCCGCCGCTACCTCGGCGACGAGCCCGCCACCCGGGCCACCTTCCAGGACGGCTGGGTGCGCATGGGTGACCTGGGCCGCCTGCGCGACGGCTACCTGTACCTGTCCGACCGCGACAGCGACGTGGTCAAGTCGGGCGCGTACAAGATCTCCACGCTGGAGGTCGAGAACGCGCTGCACGAGCACCCGGCGATCGCCGCGGCCGCCGTCGTCGGGGTGCCGCATCCCGTGCTCGGGGAGCGGCTGGCCGCCGTGGTGGTGCCCCGCCCGGATGCCGGCGAGCTCGGCCTGCCCGCCGTCCGCGCGTTCCTCGCCGAGCGGCTGGCCGACCACCAGCTGCCCGGCCACCTGCTCGTCCTCGAACAGCTCCCGCGCAACGACGGGGGCAAGGTCCTCAAACGACAGCTGGTGGAGCTCTTCCCCGCCGGCACCGGAGGTGACGCGTGAATCCAGTCAGGCACGGCGTGTGGTTCACCGAGCAGGCGCGGGCGGCGGGCACCGCGTACCACATGGCCCTCGGGGTCTGGTTCGACGGTGAGCTGGACCGGCACGCCCTCGGCGAGGCGTGCGCCGCCGTGGTCGCCCGGCACCCCGTGCTGGCCTCGGCGGTGGCGCTGGACGGCGACCTGCCCCGGTTGGTGCCGGCCGCCGAGAAGATCACCCTGAGCGACGCGCCGTACAGCGAGCAGCGCGTGCGCGAGGAGATCGAGCGCCCGTACGACCTGGGCCGGGGGCCGCTGGCCAGGTTCACCCTGCTGCGCCGGGCGCCGACCCGGCACCTGCTGCTGTGCACGGCCCACCATCTCGTCTTCGACGGCATGTCCAAGGACCTGCTGCTCGACGACCTCGCCGCGGCGTACGCCGGAGCCGAGCTCGCGCCCCTGCCCGCCGCGGCCGACGGCGAACCCGGCGACGAGGCCGTGGCGGCGGCCCGCGAGTACTGGGCCCGCCACCGGACGTCCCCCGGCGACGTCGTGCTGCCCGAGCTCACCGGCGTCGCCGCGACCGCCGTGCCGGGGCACGCCGTGGAGGTCGCCCTGCCCGCCGTCGACCTTGACGGCCTCACCCGGTTCGAGGTGCTGCTTGCCGCGATCCACGTGCTGCTCTCCCGTTACGGCAACGACGGGCTGCCCGTCGCGATCGGGCTGTCCACCCGCACCCCGCACACCGCGCGGCACATCGGACTGCACGTCAACGAGCTGCCCGTCACCGTGGCGCCCGCGACGGGCCGGTTCCGTGCCTACGCCGAGGACCTGCGGTCACGGCTGCGGGAGCTGTACCGGCACCGGGCCGTGCCGCTGGCCCAGGTCACCGGCGGGTTGCGGGCCGCGCCCTCGCTGACCGCGGTGTCGGTCGGCTACCGGCGCCGCGGCCCCGCGCCGCGGTTTGCCGGTGTGGCCGCCGAGGTGGCGTGGACGCTGTTCAGCGGGGCCGCCCGCAACGCGCTGCACCTGCAGATCGTCGACGGCCCCGCCGGTCTGTCCGTGAACCTGCAGCACGACCCGGCCCGGCTGCCCGTAGGCGCGGCCGAGCGCATCGGCGAGCATCTGCGCGCCGTCCTGGCCGCGGTCGCCGCCGACCCGGACGCCGACGTCGCGACCCTGCCGATCATGCCCGCGCCGGAGCTCGACACCGTCCTGCACGGCTGGAACGACACCGCCCGGGACCAGCGCGGCACCGTGATCCAGCTGCTGAGCACCCAGGCGCGCATGCGCCCGCACGACATCGCGGTCGTCGACGGTGCGCACCGGCTCACCTACGCCGAGCTCGACCTCGCCGTGGCCGAGCTGGCCGCCCGCCTGCCCGGCCCGGGGGCGCTCGTCGCGATCCGCATGCCGCGCGGGTGGCGGGCCCTGGTCGCGATGCTGGCCGTGATGCGCAGCGGCGCCGCGTACGTGCCTGTCGACCCGTCCTATCCCGAGGCGCGGCAGGCGCTCATCCTCGCCGACGCCGATCCGGCGCTGGTGCTCGACGACCTCGGCACCGTCCCGCCCGCGCGCCCCGGCGGCGAGGTGGCGCCCGGCACCGCGTACGTCATGTACACCTCGGGCACCACCGGCCGGCCCAAGGGGGTGGTGGTGCCGCATACCGCCCTGGCCAACCTGCTGCTGGGCATGGCCGAGACGGTCGGCAGCAGGCCGGGGGACCGGTGGCTCGGGCTGACGCCGCTGTCGTTCGACATCTGCGGGCTGGAACTGCTCCTCCCGCTGGTCACCGGCGGCCGCCTGGTCATCGCGAGCGACGTCAGCGCCATGGACGGTCGGGCCGTCGCCGAGCTGATCGAGCGCGCGGGCGTCACGCATGTGCAGGCCACCCCGTCGGGCTGGCAGGTCCTGCTCGAAGCGGGCTTCGACGGCCGGGCGGCGGTCACCGCGCTGACCGGCGGCGAGGCGCTTCCGCTCGACCTGGCCACCCGGCTACGGGCGCGGGTGGCCCGCCTGGTCAACGTGTACGGGCCGACCGAGACCACCATCTGGTCGACCGCCGACGAGATCCCCGACCGGCCGGACGCGGTCACCATCGGCCGCCCGATCGCCAACACCCGCACCTACATCCTGGACCCGGCGGGGCGCCCGCTGCCCGTCGGCGTATGGGGCGAGCTGTGCATCGGCGGCGCCGGTGTCGCCGACGGATACCTGCGCCGGCCGGACCTCACCGCCGAGCGCTTCGGCCCCGACCCGTTCGCGGGCGGGCGGCTCTACCGCACCGGCGACCGGTGCCGCTGGTCGGCAGACGGCCGCATCGTCTACGGCGGCCGCACCGACAGCCAGGTCAAGGTACGCGGGCACCGGGTCGAGCTGGAGGAGATCGAGGCCCGGCTGCGCGAGCATCCCGGCGTCGCCCAGGCGGCCGTCGCGCTGCACGGCGGCGAGCTGGCCGGCTTCCTGGTGCCGCGCGGCACCGCCCCGGACGCCGCGGAGCTGCGCCGCCACCTGGGGCAGCACCTGCCGGCCGCGATGGTGCCGACCTCGTGGACGGTGCTCGACCGGCTGCCGGTCACCCCGAGCGGGAAGCTCGACCGCGCCGCCCTGCCCGCACCGGCTCCGGCGCGGACCGCCCCGGACCAGCACGACGCGCCGGACGACGACGAGCTGGTGCGGGTGCTGCGGGAGATCTGGCAGGAGGTGCTGTCCGTCGACGACATCGGCCTCGACGAGGACCTGTTCGACCTCGGCGGGCACTCGCTGACCATCACCCGGATCAGCGTGCGGATCAGCCGGCAGCTCGGCCGCGACGTGCCGCTCGACGTCTTCTTCGACACCCCGACCATCGCCGACATCGCGCAGTACCTGCGGGAGCAGCCGTGACCACCGACCTGAGCAGGCGCCTGGCCGAGCTCGTCCATGGCGCCACCACCGGTGCGGTCACGGCCGACGAGGCGCTCACCGGAGGGTCGCTGCGCGCCCTCGGCCTGGACTCGCTCGGCGCGCTCAGGCTCATCGACGCCATCGACCTGGAGTTCGGCGTCGAGGTCGACCTCGGCGACGGACCCGGCGCCGACACCCTGCCCGCGATCACCCGGATGGTGGAGGAGCGGCGGTGAGACACCTTCCGCTGTCGGCGCTGCAGCAGCGCTTCTGGTACCTGTGCACCGCGTACCCCGGCGACGCCTCGCCGATCCTGGTGCTCAACTGGCGGCTGCGCGGCCCGCTCGACGTGCCCGCCTGGGAGAGCGCCGTGAGCGCGGTCGTCGACCGGCACGAGAGCCTGCGCACCGGGTTCGTGCTGCGCGACGGCGAACCCGTCCAGGTGGTCATGCCGCCGGCCGGGCTCGGCACCGAGCTGATCGACCTGCGCGACCTGCCGCCCGAGCAGCGCGACGCGCGGACGGCCGAGCTGATGCGGGCCCGCACCCACCGGCTGCTCGACCTCACCGAGGACCCGCTGGTCGGTTCCTGCCTGCTGAGACTGGCCGACGACCATCACGTCTGGTGCTTCACCATGCACCACCTGCTGGCCGACGGCGCGTCGCTGCGCATCGTCGGCCGCGAGATCCGCGCCGCCTACCTGGCCGCCCTCGAGGGCGCCGTCCCCGACCTGCCCAAGCTGGACCTGCAGTACGGCGACTTCGCCCAGTGGCAGGCGGAGCAGGACCAGGCCGCCGACCTTGCGTACTGGTGCGAGCGGCTGGCCGGGGCACCGTCGCTGGAGCTGCCCACCGACCTGCCGCGCCCGGAGGAGAAGTCCGCGCACAGCGCCGAGCACATCCACCAGATGGGCCCGGAGCTGGCCGCCGGGGTCGTCGAGCTGTCCCGCAAGGCCCGCTGCACGCCGTTCATGGTGCTGCTGACGGCGTTACAGGTGCTGCTGCGCGAACGCGGCGGCCAGGACGACTTCTGCGTCGGCACGCCCGTCGCCGGGCGCGTCCGGGCCGAGTTCGAGCCGGTGGTCGGGCTGTTCGCCAACACCCTCGCGCTGCGCGCCGACCTGTCCGGCGACCCGACCTTCACCGACCTGCTCAGACGGACCCGGACCACCGTCATCGGGGGACTGCAGCGCCAGTCGGTGCCGCTCGGCCGGATCATCGCGACCCTGGGCGTCGCCCGCGACCCCGGCCGCACCCAGCTGTTCGACGTCGTGTTCAGCATGCGCAACGACAACCCGGTGCTCGCCTCGCAGCTCGGCGGGCTGGAGGTCGAGGGGTTCCCGCACGGGCACGCCAAGGTGCTGCACGACCTCGTGTTCGACATCTGGCGGCTGGACGAGGCGGGGCTGCGCGCGGGCATCCGGTACGACACCGCGCTGTTCCGGCCGGACACGGTGCACGAGCTGGGCCGCCGCTACGAGCAGATCCTGTCCGCCGCGGTGGCCCGGCCGGGCGACCGCCTCTCCGAGATGGTGGCGTCCCGTGGGTAGGCACATCGCGTTCTTCAACATCCCCGCCATCGGGCACGTGTACCCCACGCTCGCCGTGGTGCGGGAGCTGACCCGCCGCGGGCACCGGGTCACGTACGCGACCACCGAGGACCGGCGCGCGGTGGTGGAGGAGGCCGGCGCCGTCGTGCGCCCGTACCGGTCGCTGCGCCCGCCGGACAGCGACCCGTCGGTGCGGGTTCCCTCCCGCGACGGCTACATCAGCCACAGCCTGCTCAGCTTCCTCGAGGAGGCCGAGGCCGCGTTCAAGGGGCTGCAGCCGGTGTACCGCGACGACCGCCCCGACCTGATCGTCTTCGACCGCATGGCGTTCGCCGGGCGCGTGCTCGCCGCCCGCCTGGACGTGCCCATGGTGCAGCTGTGGCCGATGCTCGTCTCCAACGAGCACTGGTCCATGGGCCAGGCGCTGAACGCGTTCGACCCGGCCGACCCGGTGCTGCACACCTATCTGTCCAAACTGGAGATGTTTCTCGGCGCCCACTGCCCGACCCTGCATCCGGACGAGTTCCTGAGCCCGCGGCCCGAGGCGCACCTCGCCTTCTACCCGCGCTCGTTCCAGTACGCCGGGGACCTGTTCGGTCCCGGCTACCGGTTCGTCGGGCCGTGCCTGCGCCGCACCCCGCTGCGCTGGCAGCCGCCCCGCGACCGCGACGTCGTCCTGGTCACCCTCGGCACCGTCTACAACGCCCGGCCGGACTTCTACCGGTTCTGCGCCGAGGCGTTCGGGGGCAGCGACTGGCACGTCGTGCTCGCCGTCGGCGAGCGCATCGACCTGGCCGCGCTCGGCCGGCTGCCCCGCAACGTCGAGGTGCACCGCTTCGTGCCGCAGCTCGACGTGCTCGCGCACGCCACCGCCATGGTCTGCCACGCCGGCATGGGCGGGGTCATGGAGGCGATGAGCCACGGCGTGCCCGTGCTCGCCGTGCCGCAGACCCTGGAGCAGGAGGCGAACGCGCTGCGCGTGGAGCAGTTGAGCCTGGGCGCGCGGCTGCCCGCGGACCTGACCGTGCCCGGCGGGCTCAAGGACACGGTCGAGCTCATGGTCAAGGACCCGGCGATCACCGACGGGGTCGGCCACATGCGCCGCGCGGTCGCCACCTCCGGCGGCGCGGCGCGGGCCGCCGACATCATCGAGCAGTGCCTGCCGTGACCGGTCCCGCGGCGTGTGCGCCGGGTCTGCCCGCCGGACGGTCGCCTCGATAGTGTGTGGCGCATGGGGACGGACGGCCAGGGAGACAGCGACATGTCCGGCGCGCAGCTATACGACACCATCGGCACCTCCTATACCGCGACCCGGCGCACCGAGCCGCGGATCGCCGCGCAGCTCTGGGCCGCGCTCGGCGACGCGCGCACAGTGCTGAACGTCGGGGCCGGCACCGGCTCGTACGAACCCCGCGACCGCCACGTCCTCGCGGTGGAGCCGTCGGCGGTCATGCGTGCGCAGCGCCGCCCGGACGCGGCGCCGTGCCTGGTGGGATCCGCCGAGAGCCTGCCGTTCGACGACCAGTCCTTCGACGCGGCGATGGCCTTCGCCACCGTCCATCACTGGCCGGACCCGATCGCGGGCCTGCGCGAGCTGCGGCGCGTCGCCCGGCGGGTGGTGGTGTTCACGCACGACACCAGCGACGACGGCTGGCGTGACCGGTTCTGGCTCACCCGCGACTACCTGCCCGAAGTCTCGGACCTGCTGGCCGGGCGGCCTTCGGTGAGCGAGCTGGCCGACGCGATCGGAGCCCGCCTGGAGCCGGTGCTGGTGCCGTGGGACTGCGTCGACGGCTTCTTCGAGGCGTACTGGCGGCGCCCCGAGGCCTACCTGGACGAGAGCATCCGCCGCGGGACATCGGTCTGGAGCAGGCTCGGGCCGCAGGTCGAGCAGCGGGCCGTGCACCGCCTGCGGGCGGACCTCGCCTCGGGCCGGTGGGCCGAACGCAACCGCGACCTCGTCGGCCTGGACGCGGCAGAGCTCGGCCTCCGCCTGCTCATCGCCTGATCCTCAGGCCAGGGCCCGCTCGCCGGCCAGCCAGGCCTCGTGCAGTTTCGCGTACGCCGAGCCGGCCGCCGCCACGAGTTCGTCGTGGTGGCCGCGCTGCACCGCCCGGCCGTCGTCGATCACGATCACCTCGTCGGCGCCGCGGGCCGTGGCCAGCCGGTGCGCGATGGTGATCGTGGTCCGCCCGCGCGACACCCGCTCCATCGCCGTACGCAGCCTGACCTCGCTCGCCGGGTCGACGGCACTGGTCGCCTCGTCCAGGATCAGCAGGTCCGCGCGCGTGGCGTGGGCGCGGGCGACCGCGACGAACTGCCGCTCACCCACGCTGAGACCCTCGCCGCGCTCGCCCACGACCGTGTCCAGCCCGTCCGGCAGCCCGGCCGCCCAGTCGAGCAGCCCCAGCTCGCGCAGCACCTCGGCCACCTCGTCGTCGCCGAGGCCCCGGCCGAAGCGGACGTTGTCGGCCAGCGTGCCGTGGAACAGGAAACCCTCCTGCGGCACCAGCACCACCCGCTCGCGCAGGCTGCGCAGCCGCACCCGGTCCAGGGGCACACCCGCCAGCAGGATCTCGCCCGCGGTCGGCTCGACCAGCCGGGTGAGCAGCTTGGCCAGGGTCGTCTTGCCCGCCCCGGTCCGGCCGACGACCGCGACCCGGCTGCCCGCCGCGATGTCGAGGTCCACGTCCCGCAGCACCTGCTCGGTGGTGTCCGGGTAGGTGAAGCCCACGGCGCGCAGCCGCACCGGGACGGGCCCCGGCGGCAGGTCGCGCGCCTCGGCGTGGTCGGCGACGTCGGGTGCGACGTCCAGGATGTCGAGCACCCGCCGCCATCCGGCGACGGCGTTCTGCAGGCCGTTGAGCATCTCTCCGGCCACCTGCGCGGGCAGCGCGAACTGCGCCACCAGGAACAGGAACGCGGCGATCTCGCCGACCGTCATCCGCCCGGCCACGCCCAGCAGCACCCCGAGCACGGCGGTGGCCGCGAGCGCGACTCCCGTGGCCAGCTCCCCGACGGAGTACGCCGTCACGGTCAGCCGGGAGGCCCGCTGGGCGGCCAGCCGGTGCGCGTCGACCGCGGCGTCCAGGCGGGCGACGGTGCGGGCGGAGGCATGGTACGAGCGGATCACCTCGGCGCCGACCACGCTCTCCGAGACGACCGCGAGCATCTCGGCCGAGCGCTGCCGCACCGCGCCGTAGGCGTCGGCGAGGTTGCGCATGCAGGCGCGCACCACCCACCCCACGGGGGCGAACACCGCCAGTACCAGCAGCGCCAGCGGCCACGAGTAGAAGACCATCACGGCGCCGGTGACCAGCGTCTGCCCGACGCAGATGAACAGCACCACGCCGTTCCACTGCAGGAACGAGGTGACCTGGTCCACGTCGGACGTCGCGCGGGCCACCAGCGCGCCGCGCTGCTGCGCGCCGACCCGCAGCACCGGCAGGTCGTGGATGTGGCGGAACACCTTCACCCGCACCGCCGCCAGCGCCGTCTCGCTCACCTCGAACAGGCGCAGCATCATCGCGTACCCGCACAGCATCGACGCGGCGAGCACCGCCAGCCCGGCCGCACCGATCACCGCGACGACCCCGAAGTCCGGCCCGCCCGGCCCGCGCAACCCGTCGTCGATGCCCCGCTGCACCGCGACCGGCACGGCGGCCCGGCCCGCGGTCATGCCCACCGCCAGCAGCAGGGTGACCGTCAGGCCCGTCCGGAGCTCGGGCGACAGGCGCAGCGCCCGGCGCAGGGTGTCCCCCATCGTGCCGCCGTCCGTCACGCCGCCACCTTCCGGTCGTACGCCGCCAGCAGGTCGCGGTAGCCCGGCTCGGCCGCCATCAGCTCGTGGTGCGCGCCGACCGCGACGACACGACCCTCGTCCAGGAAGACGACCTCGTCCGCCAGCGAGATGGTCGGGCGGCGGGTGGCGACCACCAGCATCGCCGGGCCGTGCGCGGCGCGCAGGCCGGCGACGACGTCGGCTTCGACCACCGGGTCCACGGCGCTGGTGGCGTCGTCGAGCACCAGCAGCCGCGGCCGCCCGGCCAGCGCGCGGGCCAGCGCGAGCCGCTGGCGCTGCCCGCCGGACAGGGTGGCGCCGCGCTCGCCGAGCCCGGTGTCGAGGCCCTGCGGCAGCGCCCGGACGAAGCCGTCGGCCCGCGCCACGGCCAGCGCCTGCCAGATCGCGGCATCGTCGACGCCGGGCCGGTCCAGCCCGACGTTGGCCCGCACGGTGTCCTGGAAGACGAACGGCACCTGCGGCACGTACGCCACCGCCGCCGCGTGCGCCTCGGCCGTCAGCTCGCGCGCGTCGACGCCGCCGACCAGCACCGCACCCGACTCGGGGGGCAGCAGCCGCGCGGCGACCGCCGCCACGGTCGACTTGCCGGCGCCGGTCGGCCCCACCAGCGCGACGACCCGGCCCGGCGCCACCCGCAGCGACACGTCCCGCAGCCCGCGTACGCTCACCCGTTGCAGGCGCAGCTCGACCGGCCCGCCGCCGAGCCCGCGGGCGCCGTCCGGCGCGTCGTCGGCGGCGGCGAGGACCCGGTCCACCCGCTCGGCTCCCGCGACCGCCCGGGGCATCGCGCCCAGCAGCCAGCCGATGGCCCGGATCGGCATGTCCAGCAGCGCGAACAGGAAGGCCGCGGTGGTGAGCTCGCTCAGCCCGAGCGCACCCTGCTCGCACCGCCAGGCACCGACGACCAGCACGGCGATCGTGCCGAGCTGGGGGAGCGCGTCGATGGCGGGGTCGTGCCAGGCGCGGGCCCGGCCGATGGACACCAGCGTCGCCCGCAGCTCGTCGACCTTCGCGGCGAACCGCATGGTCTGATGGTCCGCGCGGCCCAGCACCTTCACCGTCAGCGCGCCGTCGAAGCTCTCGTGCGCCAGCGCCGTCACCTGCGCCCGCGTGGCCTGGCTGAGCCGGTGCCGGGGCGCGACCCGGCGCGAGTACGCGGCGAACACCGTGATCAGGCCGGGGAACACCACCAGCCCGACCAGCCCGAGCGTCCAGTCGACGGCGAACAGCGCGAGCAGCGCCCCGACCAGCAGCGCGACCGTCGCCATGGCGTAGGCGAGGCTGCCCGCCGGTGACGCGGCGGCGTCGACGTCCGAGGACGCGTTGGACAGCAGCGCTCCGGTCGGGTTGTCGCGGTGCCAGGCGGGCGGCAGGCTGAGGTACTTGCGCACGATGCGCTTGCGCTGCCGCGCCTGCAGGCTCTGCTGCAGGTGGACGGCGCCCAGCCGGCGGCTGAAGATGCCGAGCACCTTCAGCGCGCTCAGCCCGACAAGGACGGCGGCGGCGAAGGCCAGCAGCCCGGCGTCGGCGCGCCCGCTGTCCAGCATCGGCGCGACAACGTCGGCCACCACCGCCCCGATGACGAACGCGCCGCCGATGGACAGCAGCACCACCAGGCACGCCCCGCCCAGCGACACCGCGAACAGCCGGGGCTCGGACCGGATCATGCGGCCGCAGAGCCTGGTGCCCGCGGCCATGAGCTCGCGCGTGGTCACCGCACCAGCTCCACCCAGAGGTCGGCGACGGCCCGGTCCAGCGCGGCCGCGTCGAAGCCGGCCGGTGCGGCGCCGTCCTCGCGGGCGGCGGTCGCCGACCGGGACAGGGTCGTGCCCGCCTGGGAGTCCGCGGCCAGGATCTCGTCGAGCGCGGCCGGGGCGGGCAGGCCGCAGTGGGCGAACAGCGACCCCAGCACGGCCTGCGGGTCGGCGAGCAGGTCCTCGTAGGTCGCGGTGAACAGGTCGACCCCCCGGTGCCGCAGCGCCATCGCGCGTTCCAGCTGTGACACCCACTGGCAGGCCATGACCTCCTCGGGCGACAGCAGCCTGCCCAGGCGGCGCCGCCGCCTGGCGACCAGCGGGATCATCGTGCCGAGCCGGTCCTGCACCGCCGCCGGGTCGGTGACCAGGGCGGGGTCGTAGCCGGCGAACGCCCGCGCGGTCGAGCGCCCCCAGGCTCGCGGCTCGCGGTAGAGGAACACGGAGGCGAAGTGCGGGAACTCCTCGTGGAGCAGCCAGCCGAGCTCGATCACGAAGCTGCGCGGCTTGATCGCGACCGGCCGTCCCCGCGACAGCAGCCGTACGCAGCTGCGCGCCAGCCGCCGCAGCTCCGCCTCGGGCAGGCGCGGGGCGAGCGTGACGAGCTGGGTGAGCACGTCCGGCTCGGACACCCCGACCAGGCCGCCGCGCGCGGCCAGCGCACCGGCGACCAGCGTCGAGCCGCACCGTCCGGTCGAGTAGAGGAACACGCCGCGCGCAGGTGGCGTGTCGAGCGCGTGCAGCTCGGCGTAGGACAGCGCGACCAGGCCGGTGGCGTGCTCGTACTGCGCGAGGAAGTGGAACGGCACGCGGCTGAGGTCGGCGTCTGTCCTGGTGAACAGGGCGCGGCCGGTGCCGTGGTCGAGGCAGTACAGGCTGTAGGCCGGGTCGGTCACCACGACGCTCGGGTCGACGGAGCCCGCCTGCTCGCACCGGAAGTCGGCGGGGCCGGCCACCGCGAGGGGGTAGGGCTTGGTCTTCTGCACAAGTGCGAGCAGCTGCGCCATCACACCGTCCCAGGAAGAAGATGAGGGCGGCATGCCGGCCGCCCTCATCTGCACTTCTCGGTCTCGGTCAGGAGACCGAACCACGCAATGCCACGCTACGGGTAAGCGCTTTCCTCAAGCAACTATTTGCATGTGCAGATTTGTTGCATGCCAGCAAAGCCGGTGGATCACGCCAATCCGCGCAAAATCCGGCATCGGTCAGAGCAGCCACAGCGGGACGGCCGCGGCCAGTGCCTGTGCGCCGGTGTCGTTGGGGTGGATGTGGTCGCCGCTGTCGTAGGCGGGCAGGACCT